>CAXNEV010000014.1:0-18457 GCA_964200925.1 Candidatus Latescibacterota bacterium
CTCATTCCCGATAGGCTTCATCTGCACCTTTGCTGACTGTTAAAGGCAAAGTTTATTTTCAAGGAATGTGAATATGTCAAATCCACGCACAGCAACAATTTCGCGCAAAACATCAGAAACAGATATTCAAATGACCTTCACACTGGATGGTACGGGCCTGTGCCAGGTGGACACGGGCATTGGTTTTTTTGACCACATGCTAACGGCACTGAGCAAACACGGGCTGTTTGATTTAACAGTGATTTGCAAAGGCGATTTGAATGTGGATGCACACCACACAGTTGAAGATGTGGGCATTTGTTTGGGACAGGTGCTGGACAAAACATTGGGAGATAAAAAAGGCATCATGCGTTTTGGCTCTGCTTATGTGCCCATGGACGAAGCACTGGCCCGTGCCGTTGTGGATTTGTCTGGCCGATCCCACCTGGTGTACCAGGCGGCATTTGTTGAAGAAATGATCGGAATTTTTCCTGCGGTACTGGGATTGGAGTTTTTCACGGCACTCTCGCAAAATGGCCGGTTTAATTTGCACATTGATCTCATGCGCTGCAACAATGCTCACCACGGAATGGAAGCCATTTTCAAAGCAGTTGCCCGATCCCTTCGACAGGCGGTAACACGAGATGCGCGGGTAACAGGTGTGCCATCGACCAAGGGCAGTTTATGAGCCGACCGGCTGTGTTGATCGACCGCGATGGCACGGTGAATGTCAATGTACACCATTTGCACCGGATAGAAGATTTGCAATTGATTCCCGGTGCGGGCGAAGCCATTGCCAAACTCAACACTGCCGGGTATCCCGTAATTGTGATCACCAACCAGTCGGCAGTGGCGCGCGGGTTGCTTTCTGAAAGGCATCTGGCTAAAATTCACGACACATTGCAACACCTGCTCAGTGCCTTTAACGCACACATAGATGGCATTTATTATTGCCCGCATCACCCCGATGAAGGCGAAGGGGTTTATCGCACCCTGTGCACCTGTCGCAAACCCGCACCGGGCCTGTTGCTTCAAGCAGCAGCAGAACACGATCTCGACCTGACCCGCTCCATCATGATTGGCGACAACCTTTCCGATCTTCAGGCAGGCTGGGCGGCCGGGTGTCAATCGGCACTGGTTCAAACAGGTTATGGCGAACACACATGGGCAAATGCCGATCGTGAAACGCAGGCGCGGGTTGTGTATGCCGGACGCGATCTGGCCGATGTGGCAGATTGGATATTGAAACGCAATGCATGAATCTAAACACACATCATCAATAAGCACTCAAGACATCGCGATTTTCCGCGCGAATTCCGTTTCGCAACATATCTTGAAACGCCACTATCGCTGGCAGGCCATTTGATCAAGTGCATCCCGTGAGGATGCGGACCAAACAAGACCCGCGAAGCGGGTAGTTGGGCACGAAGTGCCCCTTGTTTGGCATGAGCGGCGCAGCCGCGAGTCAAATCAGCCCTCCCGGCACTTGAGGGACGGCCTTTTTTGCCTACGACACCATAAATGGTGTCTCTACAATTGATTCACTGATCGGGAAATCGATCTGTAGGGGTGTCATTTATGGCACCCCTAAGTCGCCGAAGGCAAACCCAAATCTTGAACGCTTTTGTCAGATAGCTGTATATCTGGTTATAGGAATTCAAGAGTCAGGGGAAAAGCAGGTATTCTGTATCCTGTATTCTCACTGTTCTTTTTGCATAAGGAACCCAACTCCGGTGTCGCGCAAATTTCTTCCTGTTGACCTTTCCAAAGTCACAACCTATCCACTTGTTAAACGAGCCAGCAAAGTATCGCTGGCCGGGTTTGCCGATTTGGCCCGTGCAGGAGCGTCATTTGGGCATTTTCTCAATGGCTTGCCCGATATTTTGACCGGGGCCGATTTTCGGCATCTGGTGCACGATCTGGCCGAAGCCGTTCGTCAGGATAAAACGGTGGCCGTGGGCATGGGTGGGCATGTGATCAAATGCGGACTGTCACCTGTTTTGATCGATTTGATGCGCCGAGGGTGGATTTCGGCCATTGCGATGAATGGTTCCACATCGATTCACGATGTGGAAATTGCCATGCATGGCCAAACGTCGGAGGACGTGGCCGAAGGACTCAAAGATGGGTCTTTTGGCATGGCGCAAGACACAGGTGAATTGATCAACGATGCCATTCATCATGACAGGGGTGGATATGGGTATCTGATTGGCAAAAAAATTGTGGAAACCAAGCAACCGCATCGGCAGTATAGCCTGTTATCAGCGGCGTATGAACTGGGTATTCCGGCAACGGTTCATGTGGCAATCGGCACAGATATCGTACAACAACAGCCCACAGCAAACGGTCAAAATATTGGTCGGGCATCGTTTGAAGATTTTCGCATTTTTTGTTCCGTGGTCTCATCCCTTGAAGGCGGAGCCTATCTCAATTTGGGTTCGGCAGTCATTATGCCAGAAGTATTTTTGAAGGCATTAACCGTGGCGCGCAATCTGGGTCATCCAGTCGATCATTTTGTAACGGCCAATTTTGACATGATTCAACACTATCGCCCGCGAGTGAATGTGGTACAACGGCCTACCATGCAAGGAGGTAAAGGGTATCATTTTACAGGGCACCATGAAATCATGATCCCCCTGCTGGCACAAACGCTATCCGAAGCGCTGGGAGATCGGGTGGAAACGTCGGATTACAAAATCCTCACGCACGAAAAAGCCGTTCAAATTCGCGAGCGATTGCGCGATATACGTGCAAAAGTGGTATTTACCAATGGCTGTTTTGACATTTTGCACCGCGGACATGTCACGTATTTGCAAAAGGCGCGTTCGCTGGGTGATGTATTAATTCTGGGCTTAAACAATGATGCATCTGTGCGCCGATTAAAGGGCGAAGGCCGACCCATTCAGCCGCTTGAAGATCGGGCCACCGTACTTGCCGGATTGGAATGCATAGATTATATCGTGCCCTTTGCAGAAGACACCCCCATTGATTTGATTAAAGCGTTAAAACCTGATTTGCTGGTAAAGGGCGGCGATTATCAGCTTGATGAAATTGTGGGACGAAAAGAAGTGGAAGAAGCCGGAGGACAGGTCACAACCATTTCGCTGGTCGAAGGGCGTTCCACAACAACCCTGGTGAATAAAATTCGCCAGGTCGGAGGCCAGATATGACCGTGCAACGCCTTCGGGAAATCACAACGGGTTTTGCCAACAAATGTGTGATCGTTGTGGGTGATGTCATGCTGGATCACTATTTATGGGGGGTAACCCGACGCATCTCGCCCGAAGCACCTGTGCCAGTTGTCAGTGTGGAATCAGAAACCTATCGCCCGGGAGGCGCGGCCAACGTGGCCTATAACCTGCGCGTTTTAGGTGCGCAGGTAATTGTCGCAGGTGTTGTGGGAATCGATTTGCACGCCGAACAGCTTAAACAGGCGCTAACACGCGAAGGCATTGACACATCCGGACTGGTGACAGATGAAAATCGACCCACAACAACCAAAACGCGCATCATGGGACACACGCAATATCGCCAGCAGCAACAGATGTTGCGCGTCGATCGCGAAAAGGCAATACCCGTTGATGGGCCATTGTTAACTCGGTTGATTCAGGCCATTCAGAATACCGGGCAACCCGATGCGATTTTTGTATCTGATTATGCCAAAGGAGTTGTCACAGAAGCACTGATGGATGCGGTGCGGCAGATGAAACATCAGCGCCATTTTCCAGTTGTGGTGGATCCCAAAGGCCGCAATTTTGACAAATATCACGGCGCGACCACCATTTCACCCAATCAATCAGAAGCCCTGGGGGCGTTTAACATCGATGATGCCGATGAAAAAACCATACTCGAAGTGGGGCATCGGCTGGTAAAAAAATTTGAGATTCCCCAGGTATATATGACGCGCAGCGAAAAAGGTGTGGCCTTGTTTGAGCCGAACGGTCAGGTCACACAAATCCCCGCCACAGCTCGCGAGGTCTTTGACGTTTCAGGTGCCGGAGATAGCACCGCAGCGGTTTATACATTGTGTTTGTTATCAGGTGCCACACCTGCAGAAGCCGCCTATGTAGGCAATTTGGCCGGTGGCATTGTGGTGGGCAAAGTGGGTGTGGATACGGTTTCGATTGAAGAGCTTTTAGAAGCGGGAAATGGAGAAGTTCAATAAAATTTCTGGTATATATTTGCTTTTGCACACGCTTTACTTTTGAGGTGGCATCTGGTAAATTGATGCAAAAGGAGGACAGAATGATGAGCACAATCAAAGAATCATTACATAGTGTGATTGAACAGCTTGACGAAGAAGATGCGTTGTGTGTTTTAAAATTCACTCAAAATTTAAAAAAAGAAATCATTAAATCATCTTTGTCAGAACATTTGTTGGCAGATCCTGCTATTAAATTGCCAATCATAGACTATAAAGGTTTTCGTGCGGTTCAACCGATATCCGGTAAAGGTATCCCTGCGTCTGAAATGTTGATTAAAGATCGAAAATGAATATTTATTACCTCGATGCCAGTGCCTGGGTGAAGCGTTATTATCAAGAACTTGGGACAAAATGGATACAAACATTGCTGGCGGAAAATTTATCTATTGCCAGTGCAACACTTGGGCTTATAGAAGTTCTGGCTACATTGGCACGAAAGAGAAGATCGGGTGAAATTGAGCCAAATCTTTATCAAATAAAACTTCAAGAAGTAGATGCAGACTGGGAACGTTTTATTCAAATACAATTGACGAGTGAGATTGTAGAAATTTCCAAATCATTAACAAACAGATTTGCACTTCGAGGCGCAGATGCCATTCATCTGGCATCTGCGTTTCTGCTTAAAGAACGGTTTGTTCATCAAAATGATCAGTTGATTCTTGTTACATCTGATCTTGAATTGATCGCGGCGGCGCAAGATTCTAAAATGGTTGTTTTAGATCCGAGTAAACAAGAAGGACAAAATACATTGATCGATCAAGATAAACAGGATGAATAAGATTCAACCCACGATAGAATTGTTCCCTAAAAAATGAAAATCCTTCACACCATATACGATGACTTTGCCAATCCCTGGTGCGGTGGGGGTGGGGCTTTGCGCACATTGGAAATTTCGCGGCGTTTGGCAAAACGACATGACATCACAATGGTAACGGGCATGTATCCGCAGGCGGCGCGAGAAGAAGAGGTAGATGGGTTGCATATTCATCGGGTAGGAACCAATAGGTCCTATTTATTAAGCCGATTGAGTTTTGCCTATGAAGCTTCACGCAAAGTGGCCCGTGGCGATTTTGATTTGTGGGTATATGGGTTTTCCGGTTATTCACCCATTCGTGCAAAACAGCCATTGCGACAGCGCAGTTTGCTCGAATTTTTTCATTTGATGGGTGATCATGCCACCGAAAAATTTCCCATCTTGGGGCATATTGCTCGCCGGGCCGAACAACATGTTTTGAAATCTCATCCGCATATTCTCACCATTTCGCCCACCGCAACCCGCCAGCTTGAACAAAAAGGTGTTCGCGCCAAACTCCATCTGGTTTATACAGGTGTGGATCAGACGTGTTTTGAAGCGCCCTGGGACGAACAGAATTATATTCTGTATTTTGGTCGGCTGGATATTCACACCAAAGGCATAGACCTGTTGTTTCGGGCATTTGCCAGACTCAACAATCGCAATGTGCGCCTATTGCTGGCCGGGCGAGGCACACCGGATCGGCAACGCGAATTGCAAGCCCTTGCAGAAGAACTGGGCATCGTTAAAAGGGTTGAATTTTTGGGCGCTGTTTCATCCAAACAAAAGAACGATCTGATCGGTCGTTCTTTATTTGTATGTATGCCGTCGCGATATGAAGGGTGGGGCATTGTGGCCATTGAAGCAGGGGCGGCTTCCAAAGCGATTGTGGGCACCAATATTCCCGGCCTGGCCGATGCCATTCGACCCGATGAAACGGGACTGCTGGTGCCCAGTGAAGATGTTGAGGCCCTTGTTCATGCCATGCAGCGATTGATTGAAGATGGTGATTTGCGCAAAAAATTGGGCCAGGCCGGTCGCCAGTGGGCCGAGAAGTTTACATGGGAGGCCATTGCCGCAGAACAGGAGCGGGTGTATGTTGAGGTATTAAACCATGACTGATCGCACTGCCGCCTGCTATTTATTCGTTTTTCTATTGTGTATCTATCTGCTCACGGCAGGAGGACATTACGGCGGCGATGGGTTCTGGAACTATTTAACAGCGCGCAGTCTGGTCATAGATGGCGACTTAAAAATTTCCGATCAAACATTTGCCATTCCCGAAATGCAGCGGCAATACGAGGCAGTGGCCTCTTCAGGACGCATCCATTCAAAATATGGTCTGGGCTTGCCGCTATTGGAGGTACCTTTTTTTGCCGTGGGGCATTTCCTTTCGGGTATAATACCCAAAATACCCGCCGATTATTTGACCATGTTTACGGTGTCAATGACCAATGTGGTACTTTGTGCGCTCTGGGGTGTACTCTTTTTTTTTACTGTTTGTCTGCTGGGTTATTCGCGCCCATGTGTTTTTATATTGACCTTTATTTTTGCGCTGGGAACCATGGCCTTTCCTTACTCAGGATATGGGTTTTCTGAACCGCTGGTGGGTGCGGGGATATTGTTATCGGTCTATGGAGCAATTGCACATCGCAAACGCGCCGCTGTATTTGATCTCGCAATTGTGGGAATCGGATTGGGTCTGGCGGTATCAACCAAGCTTTATGCGCTCATTGTTTTGCCTGTTCTGGTTTATTATTTGCGATCTGAAATAAAAAATACAAGAAAGATGGCCGCTCTTTTTTTGCCGCTCTTTCTTTTTTTTGTTTTAATTGCCTGCCACAACTGGGCGCGGTATGGCAATGTTTTTTTAACCGGTTATCATCTGGACATTCTGTCTCAACAGGGCGGATATTTTGCCTTTTGGCCATCGCAAATTGTCACAGCCCTTTATGGACTGTTTTTAAGTACAGGGCGAGGGTTGCTTTTTTTTCTGCCCGTTGTGTGTGTATTTCCATGGGCCTATCGCGCATGTAAAACTTCGCATCCAGACGAAGCGTTTTTGTTTTTGAGTTTGATTGCAGTTCACATTGTGCTGGTTGCAGGCATGATTGATTGGCACGGTGGATCTTGTTGGGGGCCGCGTTATTTGCTTCCGGTGGTACCATTTTTTATTTTGCCGTCAGGTGAGTTAATCGCACGATCCCAAACATGGATGCGGTGTGTGGTTGCACTTGGTTTTGCAGGATTAGTTGCGCAATTGCCGGGGGTTTTAGCCAATCCACATTTGTTTGTGCGGTTTGCGCAGGATAAGGAGATGGGCGATTTGTTGTTTGTGCCGGGACAAACGGGGGATCTGGTTTTTTCGCCCTATCTGTCGCCCATTTTGGGGGGATATTATCAAATTGTTTCGGGTCTGGTTCGGTTGTTTACCGGACAATCGCTGACTTATACAATTTCATCAAGTACCACGCGCTCGATAACAGCTTCGCTTGAAAGTTATGATGTCATAGATGTATGGTGGCTCAATGCCATGCACACCGGTATGCTTGGCACAGGGATGATCTTCACACTTTTGTTGTTTGTTCTCATTTTAATTCTCACGGCGGTTTACACAGCGTACCAGTTTTTTCAATGGCAGCGCCAATCGTAAAGGATATATCTATGGGTAAACGCCCGCGCAGACAACCCACATCCGCACACACACAACCGTCGGGATCTGGATCTCAGGCCGATAGCCCATGGATCGATTATTTGTCGCGTTCATGGGTGCCGGTCGCCTTTTTTGCATTGTTGACGGTGATTTATTTTTACCAGTTTATTTTTTCGGGCGATGTTATTTATGGCAGTGATACAGGCTCGGAATTAAACAAAGGGATGGAGCCGATTGCGGAAAAAATTGCGAATATCGAACCGGCTAATTGGAGCCGGTATATGGGCGGCACACCGGAATCAAGCGGGTTGAGAGCGCAGTATTTTCCGCTTCAGGTGATTGCCTTATTTACCAGTGAACACCGGTATTTTGGCTGGCGATATGTGATATCGATGTTTTGTGCAGGATATTTTACGTTTTTGTGTGTACGGGGTTTGGGATTACATCCGTTGGCTGCATTGATTGCTGGGGTTGCTTATGCATCTGCACCGGCATTTCTGACATTTCCACGGGCCGGGCATTTTGCCAAGATGTCGGTGATTTCTCTGTTGCCACTGATGTACTGGGCGCTGGATCGCGGGATAGATACACAACGAATGATTTATTTTTTGATTCTTGCGGGGGCGATTGGTGTTGGTATTTATACGCCGCATTTGCAGATGGTTTATTTTGCGCTGTGGGCCATTGGGGCATTGTTTTTGTACAAAGTGACCATGCACTACCTATCCGACAAAAATCTAAACCTCTTGCTGATGCGGTCTGTTTTGTCAGTTGGTGCGATTTGCCTGGGCCTGGCCATTGGTGCCGAAGGGGTTTTTCCACAATACTGGAACACCAAAACAGCGACCAAACGCGGTGGGGAAGAACAGGGTGGTGCAGGATATGACTATGCGGCATCGTGGTCATTGCACCCCGAAGAAATTTTCGCCCTCGTGATTCCCGAATTTGGCGGTTTTGATCTGGATGAAAAATACCGCTACTGGGGACGCAATGCTTTCAAAGGCAATTCCGAGTATGTGGGCATTGTACCGTTATTTTTTGCCCTGTTAACACTGGGGCACATTCGAAAAAATTCACATGTGGCCTTTTTGTTTGCGCTTTTTGTGTTATCTGTTTTGTACTCATTAGGCCCCCATACACCGCTGCACAAATTGTTTTATCACCTTGTGCCAGGGGTCAAAGTGCTGCGTGTGCCCGGCATGATTGCGTTTGTGTTTTCTTTTGCTCTGTGTATCCTGTCGGCTTATGGTTTGCACCGATTGTTAACGGGGAATATGGAAGCAGAGACCCTTCGCAAATTGAAGGTGGTGGGTGGTCTGTCTGCGGCCATATTGATGTTGTTTGCCGTTGCCCCATCAGTGCTGTTGTCAATCTGGCGCAGTGTTTTTTGGACAGACATGCCTGCCGTCCGGGTGCAAACCGCACAGGCCAGTTTGTCCCTTCTGGGGCAGGGTGCTTTGCTGGCCGCGCTTTTTGTCGGAATCCTGACTGTTTCCACAACGATGTTGCTTCAAGGCAAGTTGCGCCCGCTCTCTTTTGTCGTCATTCTGGTGTCGATGATCGTGTTGGATACATGGCGCATTGACAAACTTTTTTTGACCTATGTCAATCCAAATCGCGTGCCGCCCAAAGAAAAAGTAAATCCCAATGCGGTTGCTTTTTTAAAACAAGACAACAGCCTTTTTCGCGTGTTGTCCATACCTCCAGAAAGAGAATCTCCTCTGCCGGGAATCGATATGGTTTATGGGTTTAACGATTTTGCCATCAAACGCTACAATCAGATTATCAATTCTGAAGATCTGGGGCGGGTGCCAATTCTCAACCTGTTAAATGCCAAATATGTTGTATCAGAAAATCCAATCAACGCACCCTGGCTTCAGGAAGTGGCCGTGCGCGACAACTTGCATATTTTCCAGAATGCCTTTGCACTGCCCTGGTTTTACCTATCACCCAACTTTGATGTGATAACAAATGAAGACCGCATTTTAGAAAAATTGCGCGATGTGGAATTGAATCCCGCACAGACGGCACTTTTGGAAGAAAATCCAGGCATTGCACCCGATGCGCAGGCCTCAAATACCGGAAGCGTTGAACAATTGGCTTACGATGCACGACAGGGGTATATAGAACTGAAAACCCAGGCTCCTGGCACTCGCATTCTGGTGGTGTCACAAAATTATCATCCGAATTGGCATGTGTTTGTCAATGGGCAGGAAAAGCTGCTTTTGCGCGCCAATTATCTGTGGCAGGGCGTGGCACTCGAATCGGGTGAACACAAAGTTGAATTGCGCTATCGCGATCCGATTGTGGCAATAACGCGGTGGATCACATTGTCGGGCACGGTTGTGCTGATTGTAGGGCTTGTTGTGTTGGGTCGCCAGCGCAAAGAGGAATCCATTGATGCCGGATGATGCTTCAGCGGTGCGCCGCATTGCACGGGGCGCGGTGCAAACGTTTGGCAGTGCCTATGCTGCGCGGTTGATCACATTTGGCGTTCGGTTGTTGTTGTTGCAAATACTCGTGCCGGAAGATTTTGGTGCGGTTGGCACGGCCTTTTCACTGCTGGCCCTTGTGGTTGCCCTGCGCGATTTTGGCCTACACTATGCGCTGCTGCACCAAAACGACCGGGTACACGATCTGGCGCCCACACATTTTGTATTGAGTGTGGGGTTGGGTGGCATCAGCACATTGCTGGCCCTTTTAATAGCGGTATTTTACGATCAGGCCATTGTGTGGGTGCGTGTTTTTGAAGCGTATTGGGGTGGAACGGGAACCGACGTTTATCCCAAAGTGGCTGTGGCGCTGGCCGTGTTTGGCGTGTTTGATTTTTTGCGCACAGCAGCATTGACAGCCGAAGTACAACTTCAGCGCGATTTTGAGTTTGGCCGTCTGGCCATTGCCCATGCCGGTGGAACCATTCTATCGGCTGCGGTTGGTTTATTATTCGCGTACTGGGGACTTGGCAAATGGGCGCTGATTCTCGGTTTTTTTCCGTATAGCGCAACATATGTCATGGTGTTTTGCACAGTTGTCTGGGCCAAACATCCGCCGCCGCTTAACCGGCTTGGTGAGTTTAACACTCAGGCAGCAAAACACATGATGCGTTATGGCATGCAGTTCTGGTTGGGCGGTGTGCCCAAAATTTTTGTGCAGCATTATGACAAGCTCATCATCAGCTTGTTTTTTGGTTTGCACTGGCGGGGCATTTACGATACAGCCCACGATTTTGCACAAATCCCAACAGGGGCCATCACACTGGCTGTTGTGCGCATTACCGGTGCGGTATATGCCCGCTATCAGCATGACCGATCTCAACTTTCAGCGGCTTACCGACGAGCTTTGCGTTTGGTTTTGCGGACAACGGTGCCATTGTCGCTGATGATCGCGCTGGAAGCGGACCGCTGGATTCAACTGTTTAAACCCGAATGGATGCCTGCCGCGCCGCTGTTGCAGTGGTTAATTGTATATTCGCTTTGCCGCCCGTTATTGGACGATTTGCACGCCCTTTTTTACAGCGTGGGGTCGCCAATAAGCATTGCGCAATTTGCGGCGGTGCAGGCCCTTTTATTGTTTATCCTGGCTCCTTTGATGGCACGCGAAATGGGCATTTATGGCATTGTTATGAGCATGAATGTGATGGCGCTGGTGGGGCTGGTGATGGCGTTGATTCTGGTGCGCAAATATGTCGATTTTCCAGTGAGCAAAACATTTGCACCGCCCGTGATTGCCGCAGGTGTTGGCATGGGACTTCACGTCGTATCACAGGGTTGGCTCATTTCCCTGCCAGTCTGGATGGGGTTTTTGTCTGGCAGTGCCATTTTTTTGGCAGGATATGGAATGGGGTTATTGCTCACAGAGCGCAAAACACTTGTGGCCGAGATTCAAACGGTTGTACAATCGGTTCGATGATGGCCCTCACCATGTGATCTGAATATTCGCTTTTTAACATTCCACTGATTTTTTAGGGAATTTTGCATGAAAATTGGCATTTTTGCCTATCCCACCATGGTGCTTGACCCCGGTGGGGGAATGTTTACGTTAAATCAAACATTTGAGTATCTTCATCAGGCGGGTTATGATGTCCATCGATTTGATCCGTGGACACATCGGCTGGAAGATTTGGATTTGATCCACCACTTTGGATTGGGGTATGGCAATTACGACTGGTTTTTGACAGTAAAAGCGGCAGGTAAAAAATTGGCGGTGACCACGATGTACTGGTTGCCCGATAAACCCGTGTCACAGCGTTTATCGCGCAAATACCTGAGTCGTTTAACCGCGCTAAAACCGCCGCCGGCCCTGGTAAGAGTGATGCTGGAAACGGCAGACCTCATTTTGCCCAATGCCGAAGGAGAAAAACAGTTGCTTGCCGATTTGTTCGGTTGCCCCAATCACAAAATGGCGGTTGTACCCTGTGGGGTATCCGACCGATTTGTCGGAGCCAGCCCCGATCTATTTCGGCAGCATTATGGCATAGACAATTTTTTGTTTTGCATGGGTCGGTTTGATCCGCGCCAGAAGAACCAGCTTGGTTTGATCCGGGCATTAAAAGGAACGGATATGCCGCTGGTATTTGTAGGCCGTCCCATTACAGGAGCCGCTGATTACCTGGAACAGTGCAAAAAAGAAGCGTCACATAGGACGCTTTTTATCGATTATCTCAATCCCAAAGACGGGTTGATTGCTTCGGCTTTTGCAGCAGCCAATACCCTGGTGGTGCCCAGTTTTTACGAATATCCGTGTATGGTGGCCATGGAAGCACTGCTTGCAGGCACCAAAGTGGCGATTACTTCGGGTGGCACAACGCGGGAAACCTTTAAAGAGTATGCCAATTATTTTAATCCGCATTCACCACAGAACATGCGCGAAGTGGTGCTAAAAACACATCGCGACGATTTGCCGACAGGTGCGGTTGATTATGCACGCAAAACATTCCTATGGGATAACGTGGGACGCCAGTTGGAAAATGCATACCGCCAGGCAGGGTTCATGTAAATTCGAGACTTGATGCACACGATTTCTCATATTTGAGAATGCGCAACAGCCTGACCATCTGTGTCGATCGGTGTGAAGGCTCAGACGATGGACGATTGATTATCAGTACATCACGAAAGGTCTGATCAGGGAAGGTAAAAGGCTTAAAAAGGCAGCACGAATGCGCCATCTCCGTAAGGGCATCCCCCCGTGGATGCCCACTTGGGGCAGGCACGGGGGCCTGCCCTTACATCCCCTATGCACATACGGGGTCTGTATTGTCTTTCGTGATCTACTGATTATAGACGATGGCAAAAACCCGCTTTTAACCATCGTCCACTGTCTATCGTCAAAAATTTAATGGGTGTTCGCCACTATCGAACACCCATTTTTTGTGCCACCTCGATAAATGCGTCGGCGTTATTGAGATTGATCATATCAACATTCCAGTTGATCACCTGGTAAAAAGCGTCGGGATCTTTCTGCTGGTGATAGATCATGATTTTAATGCCGAGATCGCGGCAGGTTTTTTGCAATTCAACGGTCATATTTTTGAGGCCAACTTCAATGATGTCCATTTCAAAACGGTCAAATGCCATGCGGGTTTCCTGTGCATTGCGAACGTTAATCTTAACTGGCAGTTCGGGGGCCATATCGCGCAATTTGAGCGTCCATTCTTTGTCGCCCGACCAGAAAAAACAGTCCTGTGCAAAACCCGTTTGATAAACGAGGTCAATCAATTTTTGATGATCGGCGTCTTTGACATCAAAATAGACTTTGGCCTTGCCTTTGATCCAGTGCAAAAATGCGTCAAGGCGCGGAATGGGTTCATTTGCATATTCGGGCGAAAATCGCGAGCCAATGTCAAGGGTATCAATTATGGTGGAGGTGAGTTCGTCAAACAAACCCATGCCATTGGTTGTGCGATCCACATCGGGGTTGTGGAAAAGGTACATCACACCATCCCGACTGGTGCGCACGTCAATTTCAACATAATCTACACCCCAGTCGATGCACCGTTGTGCCGCAGGATAACTGTTTTCGGGAGCATATTCATTGGCCCCCCGATGGCAAACAATTTCAATCACAATGTGTTCCTTTTTGGATTCCAATTTGTTGAACAATAAGAGCAATGTTTCGGGGGTTTAAAAAGAAAAGATTAATCAATTGCAATCCATTTTTTATCTACAAGACGGCCTGATACATATTCGCATTGTTGATGATTTACCGGTAGAAATTACCAGATGGATTTTAATGTCCACACATCCGCAGCACGCAAAAGGGCAGTTCCGCCTTCGGCAAAAGTAGCGATATGGCGATTTTCAAGCGTTGGAGAAACAACGCGCGTGGCCACCGCACGACCGCCATTGACAAAAACTTCAAGAACAGATTTATCGTGAAAAAGGTGCAAAAAAAGAGCCTCTTCACCCCGATCAAATGAAAACGGAAACCGCACACCATCGACATCTAGGGTGGTGCCATCGCAAGAAATGTGGATGCCATGGTGGCCATTTTGATCACAGCGAATAGAAATGCCATAACATGTTGCCGTGCCAGGTTCAATAACGGCGAGCAGTTCAAATGTGTCGCTCACAATGTCGTCCAGAACAAAAATACCCGTCACATCTATGTCGGCAAAATGTTTTTGTGTACCGCGCAGCGTGCGCAATTCTGGCACGGGAATTTGCCGCGGCCGATCATCGGGGCCAATGACTAACAACCGGGGAAGGGCCAAACAACCATTCCAGCCACGACCGGCCGGCCAACCGCGCACCCAGCCAAAAAGAATGTACTGATTGTGTTCGTTAAAACACAAATTGCTGGCATAAAATCCATTGATATGACGACCTTTTTCATTCACCTCCGCATGGTCGAGAATTCCATATGCAGAAGGCGCAAAAGTCAACGTATTCAAATCAAAGTCGCCAATGTGATAATCAACGGGTTTGTAGGGTGAAGACAGATAAATCCAGTGCGAGCCGATTCGAGTAAAGTTGGGACACTCCGAACTGATGCCGCACAGTTTACCGCGATAAATCCATTGAGACAGATTCGGTGTGGTGGCTTCATAAATGGGTGTGCCGTGTTCTTCACCACATGCCCCAACAACCATAAACGTGCGACCCTGTTCAGAAAAAATAAACGGATCGCGCCAGCGGGGGTTAAAAGCCGGGCCATTGTTGAGCGTCAGAATAGGGTTGTCAGGGTG
The DNA here is from genome assembly GCA_964200925.1 of Candidatus Latescibacterota bacterium. GTDB lineage: Bacteria > Latescibacterota > UBA2968 > UBA2968 > UBA2968 > CAXNEV01. The sequence goes on from CAXNEV010000014.1 coordinate 14,813, forward strand.
TTTTTGCCAATCAATAAGGTCGTCATCTTCGGGAATGGCAGCCCATTGTTCAAAGGGAGGTTGTGGATCTTGCGATTTATCAACCTTGGTATAAAACAATATCGGACGCCCACGATCATCTTTCCAGGCACAACCGGAATAACAGTCTGTTTCACCTTTTTCATGCGACGGCCACAGGGCAATGGGCAGGTGTTCCCAGTGTACAAGATCGCGGCTGCGGGTGTGCCCCCAGTACATGGGTCCGTGTGTGTCGCCAAAAGGGTGGTGCTGATAAAAAACGTGAAACCAGCCATTGTGATAAATCGTGCCATTTGGATCGTTCATCCATCGGGCAGGCGGGCGAAAATGAAAAACGGGGCGCAACGGATCATCCTGAACAGTTGGAACAGCCTCCTGAACGGCTTGCATTGCTTTTTGAATGGTAAGATTGACATCCGGCATAAAAACCTCGATGATCACATAATTTGGTTTTACCTTCACACGCGATTGTGTTCTTGATCACACAGAATAGTGCAGATGTGGCAAGATTTAAAGTGCAAATCATCTGTCTCATATAACCGATTCATTCGGGATGGGCAACTTGCAATATGGAATTTTCGGCATTGGGCTTTTTGCATAAAAATCCTCTTGTCTTTTGTGTCATTAACGCCATTCAGGATGCCTTTAAACACACCCCTTTTCTTCCCACGCCAAACTTCTCCATCTACAGTTTAATCCCTTTTTATCCTTGTTCTGCTCGCGACAGGGAATACGGCAAAGCGTCATCCGGCCAATCGGGATCAAACGGCTGATCGTTCATCACAAAAGTCAACATGCCACCGTTGATCACCTCATCATGTGTCAAAAATGCGCGGTTCACATCCTGTCCATTCAACCGAACGCCTTTGACATACACCTGTTTGGTGCTGTTTTCCGGCGCGTCAATCACCAATGTGCGATCTCCCGTTAAATGAACCGTTGCCCGTGTGAACAACGGGCTGCCCAGCACATAAGATGGATGCCCCGGACACAGGGGATAAAACCCTAAGGCGTTAAACACATACCACGCCGACATCTCACCATTGTCTTCATCCCCAGATAGCCCATCGGGTTCGGCGCTGTAAAGTTCGGCCATAACACGGCGCACCCAGTATTGGGTTTTAGACGGTTTTTTTGCACACGCATACAAAAACAATACGTGATGTACCGGCTGGTTGGAATGTGCATATTGTCCAAAATCCACCGCCGCCATCTCGGTCATCTCATGAATCTCTGTCGGATACGTGCCCACGTCAAACACTGGTGGCAGTTCCAGCATCCGATCCAGCTTTTGAACAAATTTTTCTTGCCCGCCCATCAAATCCATCAACCCCAGCGGATCGTGCGGCACAGCCCATGTACACTGCCAGGCCGATCCTTCGATATACGCACCACCCCAGGCAAACTCGTCAAACGGCGTTTCCCAAGATCCATCGGCATAACGCCCGCGCATAAATCCAACCGTTGGATCAAACGTGTTGCGATAATAAAATGCCCGCTTGATCCAGCGTTCATAATCATCCATTTTGCCCAACCCTTTGGCCACCTGCGCCACGCAAAAATCGTTATACGCAAAATCCTGCGTGCGCGCCGCCGCATGATCCACCTGATCGGCAGGTACATAACTCAATGTGTCAAATGCCACAATGCCGCGCCGACCATAATGGCCTGCCTCATCACCCACATCGGTCGCATTTTTTCGCATCGCCGTATATGCGGCTTCCACATCAAAATTGCGTACGCCTTTAACAAACGCATCGGCAAATACCGCATCCAAATGTGTGCCAATCATGCATGCCCGATACCCCGGGCTGGCCCACTTGGGCGTCCAGCCGCCTTCTTTGCATGCATTTGTCCACCCTTCCATAATCTCGGCCAATCGGTCAGGACACAAAATGGCCAGCAATGAATACACCGTGCGGTGTGTGTCCCAAAACCCATTGTCCGTGTACATCACACCATCGTGAACCTGACCGTCATACGGACTGAAATGAATGGCTCGCTCGCCATCGTACTCATGCCACTGTCGGGGAAACAACACCGAGCGATATAACGACGTATAAAACGTGCGCTTCTGCTCTTTGCTTGCCCCTTCAATTTGGATCTGATTCAATACCTGCTGCCAGACAGCTTTCCCTTCGGCTTTTATCGTGTTAAACCCACGCCTGCCCACCTCCCGTTCCAAATTGGCCCGTGCCTGATCCACACTGATAAACGAAGTGCCGATCCGCATCGTCACCGTTTGCCCTGCCAGTTCGGCATACCCTCCCACGCGTTCACCGGTTCGCGCTGTCTCCCCTTCATAGGCCACCTTGTTTTGAAATGTGCCACAGCCTGTCAGATCACAATCAAATGTTGCATAAAAATAACACGCAAACCCCTGCGGCACGCCCCCGCTGTTGGCCCGTGTATATCCCATAACGGCTCGTTTTTTGACATCAATGGCCATGTGCGATTCGCCCTTAAACGGATCAAAAAGCACCCGCGCCGGTTTTCCTTCGGGAAACCCAAATCGAAATACCGCACATCGTTCGGTGGGCGTAAGTTCCAGCGTGGTCTGATACCGCCCCAAATATGTTTTAAAATAATGCGGCAAAATTGTCGTTTGATCGCGCCGAAACACCGACGCCCGGCGGCCATCGCTGGTAAACAACCGCCCCGACTGTGGCAGCACGACAAAATGCCCGTAATCGCCAATCCACGGACTCGGCTGCCTTGTGGCCCGAATGCCCTCCAACTGCCGCGCATCGGGATGGTAAAACCGGGCGCTCTCTTCGGTTTGAGGACTCCACGACGTCATCGCAAAAGGGCGCGAAACCAGCGGCAACGTGTTGCCATGTGAAAACCGATGCACCGATGCCGTGCCCTGCTCGGGATTGACGTATTTGACGAGATCTTGTTGTGACATACATTCCTCGTGATCAAAAGTGAAATGGAAAAAGGTACGAGTTCATAGAATGAGACCAATAGAATATTTTGTTTTTTTTATTTCCGGTTTTTGAAAAACAAAAATCAATATTTTCTCCAACACTTTGTTTAATAATATTTTAAAACAAACAACAGGGAATGGCATACACTTTGCAAAAAAGTAAACATTACCCGGCTCATTGAGCAAAAAATCAAGTTGCTCTATCACCTTTTTTGGTTATTGTTTCTATGTTGCTTCCAAATGCTTCTTTGGCAAATGTGGATATACGGAAATTGCAGGATTATTGCCTTAATCTATTTCACGATGAAGGTAAACACAAAGCACATTTATTTCTCAGCATATTGGACATGACGGCTGAAGATGCATCGATTTTAAAAGAAAAAATATTGGAAACCATTAAAACTCATCCTGCGCAATTGGGCATCAGAGATCAATATGGTCAACGGTATATTGTCGATTTTGTCATTGAATGGCATCAAAATAAGGCACTTGTTCGAACGGGATGGATTATTGAGCATCAACATCAAATGCCACGTTTGACAACCTGTTATCCACTAAAAGAGGTATCTACTTGAAATCGCCTGTTAAACTTTTTGATACCGTGGCACTTACACAGAGTTTACCAGAATATCACCTTTCAAAAGGTCAGGTTGGCACCGTTGTTGATATTCTTTCAGACGGTGATGCCTTCGAAGTCG
>CAXNEV010000015.1:0-18378 GCA_964200925.1 Candidatus Latescibacterota bacterium
TGCATCGGGTGCGTAGCTGGATCAAAGAAAAATTTGGAAAATCCGCTATCGCAAAACGACGAGAAGCGTTCGCCGACTTCAAAAAACAGGAACAAAAACCGGATCAATTACTTCTCTCTGCTTGAGAGAAAGTTCATCACCCCAGGTTCGGCCTATGCATGGCCCCGGTGGTGGTATGCCATTGAAACACTGTTGCGCAAAAATTTAATGACAGCCATTCTGGAAGTACGCGATCCCACGCGCATCTCCAGCATATCAGGAGAAGTCACCAACCGATTTCGCGATGATGTGCTGGGCATCGTGCAATACCTCAATCGCTACATTCACATGTGGGGCAATCTCGTTTTTGCAGGGCTGTCCATTTCTTATATGATCAAGATTGATGCAAACATTACGGCAATTACAGTGGTGCCCGCCATTTTTGTCGTGATTGTTGTGGATTTTGCGCGCAAATTCATTCACAAATATCGCACAGCACAGCGACTTGCAACAGAGCGCTCAACCAATTTTATCAATGAAATGTTTCAGTCGATTCTGGCAATTAAAGTGGCCACAACTGAATCTCAGGTGATTGATCGGTTTCGAATTTTAAACGACGAACGTCGCAAGTCAACCCTTGTCGATAACTTGTTTAATCAGATTTTGAGCTCGATCAATTTTAACTTGGGCCACATTGCAACAGGTGTGATTTTAATTCTGGTGGCACAAAAAATGAAAACGGGTGCATTTACAGTGGGCGATATGGCGCTGTTTACAACTTATGTGGGACAGGTGGCGCGCAGTGGTTCTCTACTGGGCACAATTTTGACCAACCACAAACGCGCCGAGGTATCCTATTTCCGCATGGCCTATACCATTGACAACATTCCAGCATCAAAAATATCAGAGCCGACAGCCATTTATTTAGGCAGCGATTTGCCATCTTATGTCTTGCCTGAACGAACAAAGTCGGATACCCTTCAAAACGTAACCGTCAAAAACTTAACCTATGTTTATCCAGGCTCTGAGAATGGAATTCGGGAAATCGATTTGTCTATTCCAGCAGGATCATTCACCGTCATTACAGGGCAGATTGGATCGGGCAAAACCACGTTTTTGCGCACATTATTGGGCATTTTGCCCCAAAACAGCGGTGACATTTTTTGGAATGGCGAGCCAGTAACCGATCCAAAAAACTTTTTTGTACCGCCGCGATGTGCCTATACACCACAGATTCCGAGGTTGTTTAGCGAAACACTTCGGAACAATATCTTGATGGGCTTGCCCAATGATCAGCGAGAACTGGAACTGGCGATTTACAAAGGCGTGATGGAAACCGATTTGCCCGTTCTGGAAAATGGGCTGGATACACTTGTGGGGCCGCGTGGTGTGAAATTGTCGGGTGGCCAAATTCAGCGTGCCGCTGCGGCCCGCATGTTTATTCGCAATCCAGCCCTGCTGGTGTTTGACGATTTGTCTTCAGCCCTCGATGTGGAAACAGAACGCACACTGTGGTCGCGAGTGTTTGAACAACAGGCAACCTGCCTGGTGGTATCGCACCGCCGTCCGGCGCTGCGCCGAGCCGATCAGATTGTGCTGCTCAAAAACGGGCACATTGAAACAGTGGGCAAATTGGATGATTTGTTGGAGAGAAGTGAAGATATGCGACAGTTGTGGCAGGGAGAAGAGTAAACGACCACTCGCAAAGCGGGTGGCTTTACGTCTCGGCCGAAGGCCGAACGGAAAGAAAGCGAAGCTTTGTCGTTTTCCGTGAGCTTTTCGATCCCCGCGCGAAGCGCGGGGTTTTAGAGCGAACAATAAGCGTTCCTATCAAGCGGAAACAAAAACTTGTTGCACCACAAAAAAACGGTCGGCTTAAGTTCAAGCCGACCGTCAGAATTTATTGACACTGGATTTCTATTTTGCCGATTCACCCATCAGAAAATTATTTTTTGCCCTCTTGAACAGCTTCCTCTTTTTTCTTGCGTTGCCAGAAAGCTTCCGCGATTTTTTCTTCTTCTGTTTTGGGTGGGTTAATGGTGGAAATCATGTGCCGGGCATCGTCGGCCCATTGTGGATCTTTTAAAGCGGCCTGGTAAAAACTTATAGCATTTGATGAATCAGCAGCAGCATCGGAAGTGAGCCAGTTGTTATAATAAAAATCCCCTTGAAGAATGAGCAAGCGTCCATTTTGAGGATCGAGCTGCAATCCTTTTTGCACCCATAAACGATCTCCTGTTAATTCGGCCAGAGCAATAACCACCGGCAGGTCTTCAGGGTTTAGGGCATACATGGTTCTCAAAATATCAATTTGAAATGCTTTGGGCTTTTGGAGTTGTTTGCCCAATCTTTTCAAATGCTCCAGATACAAATAGTTTTGAGGGGCGTGTTTGTGCAAACGCATATAAACATCGAATGCTTTTTGTGTTTCGCCGCGCCGATTGTACAGATCGGACAAATTGCCAAGTGTTTCAAAATCGTTGGGATTCAGCACCATAGTATTTTCCATGGTGGCAACAGCTTCGTCTTCTGCCCCGGTGCGCAAGTGCAATTTGCTCATAAAACTTTGAACTCTATGATCATCGGGGGCAAGATGGCTCCATTGCTGTGCATATTGCAAAGCGCGTTCAAAGTCCTTTTCTTCAATACACAATGCTGACAGAAGATAAAGATATCCGATCTGGGTTGTGGTATCAGATGGAAAAGTGAGAACCTTTTCATAAGCGTGAATGGCTTCCGGTCTTTTTTCAAGAGCCGCATAATGCGCAGCCAGCGCGCGATAGGCATTTTTGTTGGCCAAATCATCAGGATCTAATGTCACAGCTTGTTGATACCAATAGATCGTGTCTTGATATTTTTCCTGTTTTTCATAGAGCTGACCCAACAATCGGGCACACTGTCCACGTTTTTGCAGGGTTTCTGTTTGAACAGGGAAATATTGCCAGGCCAACAAAAGCTGTTTTTCTGCATCGGCAAATTGGCTGGTTTTGATGCGCTGATTGCCAAAAAACAGATGTTGTTTGGCCGCTCTTAAAGAATCTGTCCCAGTCATCACGGATGTTTCTTCTGCCAAAACAGGGTATATTTGAGCCAGCAGCAGCCCCAATAAAATGAACCAATACAAACGGGGTGTTTTCATGGCCATGCCCTCCATTTTGTTATCAACATACAACGGGCTTTTGTCTTTTAAACGACTGTGCCTGAAATGAAGTTCCAATCCATGAAATAGATTTATTTTTTATATCGATAAAATTAATACTATTAAGTCCAAGGGTCTGTCTATAAATTACTTTTCGGTTATGAACATCAGACGAATGGGCGATTCGCAGATTCGTCTATTCGCAGATTCGCAAAACAGGCAACTTATTTCTGGATGAACCCCAAGTTTATGTTCAGCAAAAGAAGCATAACGTGTATCTCTTTAACAAAAGGTGCAGACGCCATTTCACGCCAGCAATCCGTTTCCCTGCCTATCACCCCAATCAGCTCAAAAGCCATTGGGATCTGTGTTTTTGATAATTGCTGATCGCTTCTTTCAAAGGATATGAACCATGACCAAACTGAGTGTCAATGTCAACAAAGTGGCGCTGATTCGCAACAGCCGCCCTCTGGATATGCCCAGTGTCACAAAAGCAGCACGGGTTTGTATCGATGCTGGCGCACACGGCATTACCGTGCACCCGCGACCCGACGAGCGACACATTCGCCGATCGGATGTCTATGCCCTCAAAGAAATGATTTCAGGTGTGGAATACAATATTGAGGGCAACCCGTTTCCCGATTTTATGGCCCTGGTGCGCGAGGTGCGGCCCGACCAGTGTACGTTGGTGCCCGACGATCCCAACCAGAGCACATCGGATCACGGTTGGAATTTGCACAAAGACACCAACCGGTTAAAGCCCATTGTATCTGAACTCAAAGATCTGGGCATTCGCGTATCGCTGTTTATGGATCCTGTACCCGAAGATATGGCATTGGCAAAAGCGGTGGGAGCTGATCGGGTTGAGCTTTATACCGAGCCTTATGCTGCGGCATTTGCCCAGGGTCATGTGGGGCCTGTGTTCAAAAAATTTTCCGACTCTGCCAAAGCGGCTCAAGATCTGGGGCTGGGTGTTAATGCCGGGCACGATTTGAATCTGGACAATCTGGGCGAATTTGTCACCATTCCCGGCATTCTCGAAGTATCCATTGGCCATGCCCTTGTTTCTGACGCCATTTTTATGGGGCTTGAAAATACCGTGAAAGCGTATTTAAAAATATTGGGATATCGATAGAAATATCGTGATTCGCCATATCTAAAAAATTGTAAAACAGAAACCCCGCCGAGCATCCCTCATCGGCGGGGTTTGTAATTGATAAGCATTCATATGTCAACAGTCATCATCACATTTTTTAAAGGGGGACTTCAGGGGAATTGATCAGCCCATACACACGTTTCATACTGATTCATTCCATTATTTCTGCTCAAGAACATATCTTTATACGTGTGACAACCCTTCTCTGTCCATCCACATTCGCATAAAAGTGGGCGCCTGGTGCAGGAGGTAAAGATAGAGATTGCCGGTTTTTTTTTCTTTGGTCAGGTGTTTTTTGCCAAAGGGTTTCAAGTTGAATTTTCCAGCATGTTGAACCACAGCTCTTTTTTGATTATCCACTTCGATGGTGAGCACATGTTCTTGCACCTGGTTTTCTTCATCGGCATCCAGGTCAAGTGCGCGCAAAGACCAGATGGACCGTTCACCAGAAACACAGCGTTTGGCATAAGAACCCGCGCAGTGGTGCATCATGCGACCTTCGGCATAAAGCTGTTGGGAGGTAACAAGTTCGTGAATTGTCCACTGGATGTTGCGTTTGAGTTTGGAATCAAAAACAACCGTTTCAAATGTTTTAAAAGGCGATGCAGGCCAGGAAACAAAGGCGACATCTTCCATGCCGGTAAGTTCCTGATGCCAGATATCAACTTCGCGAATGAGTTTTTGGATACTGCGGCCTTTCATACAAAAATTGGGATGGGGCGGTGGCCCTTCCTGTTCGGTGCCATCGGGTTGTGGAATGCGCTGAGGCGTGAATTTCTGGTTGCGGATATAATCGACAATCGGATTGATATAACTGTGTTCAAGAAAAGTCTGATTGGCCAAAAAGTGAACAACCGTCTCCCAGAAATCTTCGTTTTCAAAGGTGTCACCCAATGGGCCATGCGACAGTTCCCAGGCCATGAGCCAATTGCCACCAAAGGCTTCATATTGAACTTTGCGCAGCGCCTGATAAATGGTGTGGTGATATCCTTTGTGTTGCATAACCAGGTGTGCCATGCGTTTGGTAATGTGCATGGGCACCCCAACGGTGCGAATGTTTAGCCCATTGCCAACGTGTTTGAACCAGTATTGTTGCCTGTGTGCCTCTTCCGTGTTGCCCTGGAAAAAAGCGCAGTCAAAAAATTGCGGCACGTCGTATTTGGCAAGCAGGTAGCGAACCAAGGTTCGAAACTGGTTGCGCGGCTTGTTGTGCTCAGGTCGCCAATCTTCAACCGGGCGAAGCCAGTTTTTGTGATGGTGGGCCAGTTGTTCAAGAGCCGACAGATAGGTGTTGGAACGGGTATTGCCATAACGACCAATGGCATGCTGGTGCCAGAGCAAATCGCTGTATTTTTCGGCGTGCAGCACCAGGCGGCCAAATGCTTGTTGCGCATTTTTGTCATCGCCAAACGTATTGTAACTTTCGCGGATAATGTGAAGCACACTGCTCAGTTTTTCGGTTTGCAATTCACCGCGAAAAATGCGGGCAAGGTATTTTGCCCGTTGCGGATCATGGCGTTTATGCACATCGGGATCGCGCGATGGTGTTTTGTTTGTAAGAAGTGCAATTTCAGTCTGTCGCTGTTCAGAGGATTTATTCAAATCAGTACTCAAACCATGGCGATAACACCAGAGTTTGTAGGCAGAAACAGAACCAACACCGAGGGTTTTGAAGTGAGATTCGAGATCGGGGGTAAGATCGGGTTGATTGCGAAGAAGCATTGTGATTCCTTTGAGAGCACAGGGACTTTGGGTGCTGTTTTTATATGATTTCGTCAGAGGGATTTTAATAAGTCATGACACAACCGGGGAACGAGAGGTTTCAATACATGGCAAAGTAGTGGGGGCACACGTCGGAAACTGAGAAAAGTGTGTGCTCAAAAAGGGATTGAATGGCCGTGAGATCAAGTCTCTATTCTTACCCATTGGCATTGTCTTTTAATTTATGTAATTTATACGAGGACAAGTATTTTTGGTTTCTATGCATTGATAAAAGGAACAAAATTTTGTTTAAAACAGACCAAATAATTGAAACGCCGAGAGAACGCGCCATGCGTGTGATTCGGCAAATTATCACAGACAAACTGAGGGATATTCCTTCCAGAGTTTATCTGATGGGATCCTGTGCGCGTGGCGATAACAGTCGTTATAGTGATATTGATATTGCCATTGAAACACTTCAACCAGCGTCAAAGACGTTGATTTCGGACATACGCGATCTTCTTGAACAAAGTGATGTGCCTTTTTTGGTTGACATTTTTGATTTTTCACAGCTTGAAGAGCGTTATCAAACAGAAATTAAAAAGGAGGGTGTACTTTGGATCGCCCCGCCTTGAGATTAACAGATGCGCGTCAAGCGCTGACCACATTATTTGAGCTTTGTAATTTGCCTCTGCCAACAGATATTGAAAGAGATGCTGCCATTCAGAGGTTTGAGTATAGTTTTGAGACTGTTTGGAAAGCTGCGCAACAAGTTCTTTTAATGGAGGGAATGGAAGCGAATTCACCTCGTTCAGCTATTCGGTTAAGTCGAAATGTTGGATTGTTAACAGACGAACAGGCAGAAGATGGCATGCGAATGTTAACAGATCGGAATCTGACAAGTCATACATATAAAAGCGCTCTTGCGAAGGAAATTTTCAGTCGGCTTGCTGGTCATGCACGGCTTTTAGATTCATGGCTGAATATGCTTGAATCTCGTTTGAAAGAAAATGATACATAATTTCAATCCATAGGACATTAAATGCAAAAGCCCTTCATGGCAAATCATGAAGGGCTTTATTGTTGTAAAAATCTATTCTGCCAATTTGCCACCTGTCACGCGCGGCGTACCTTGAAGATGGAGGGCATTAACCGTGACCTTGCCGTTGTCCCAAACGAGGGTGCCCGTACTCATCGCGTCGATTTCAATTTTGCCACCCGGCACTGTGAGGGTCACAGGTGCGGGTTTGAGGCCGTGATAACCTGCCGCATAGCGGTTTGTTTCAGGGCTGACAAAAAGCCAACCGGCTTCTTTACCACAAATAAGCGCCGCATCGCCAATTTGTACATTGCCGGTGCGGGTTTCTCTGGCAATAGGTGATTCGAGCATGGGCCAGCCCGGATCGCCGGTTTCAATCCATCGCCGTTTGAGTTTCCAGGCCATCAAATCAACTTCCAATCCCAATTTGAAATCATCGCGGGCATATTCAACCGTCCATTTGCGTTCACCCTGTCCGGCATACACAAAAGGGGCTTCGGCAATATCTGTAACGGTACCGTTGGCAACTGTTTGGGCAAAAATCTGACCGCTGGAATACTCAGATCGTTCGGCCATTTCAACATAAAAACCGCACTGAGGTTTGCCCTGGTAAAAGGCACCGGGCCAACCCTGCTCCCAAAAGGATTTTTCCGGACCGAGGTAATTGTAAAGTTCAATAACAAGGTCTCCAGACAATTCGCGCAAGCGAATGGGCGCGTTTCTGCCCAGGTCGCTAACAGCAAAAGGCCGAACCGCGATAAAACTACTGCCGCTTCCGATCACAACAGTTTCGCCTTTGGGAATATCTGCAGGAAGTGTATCTATTTTTTGATTGCCAACCCAGATTTCATCAATTTGATCGCGACCCGTAAAAATAAGGGCTGTTTTGGCACTGGAGATGCGATTGCCTCCACCTGGAACATAAAGGCCAATGGCGCGAGGGCCATTTTGAATCCCAAAAAAAGACCCTTCATCACTGAGATTGCGATCTGAAGATCGGTCGGTTTCGTGATAAAAATCGCCCAGCCATTTGTCATTGAGCAGGTAGCGGATATAAAACACACCGGGGCGCATTTGGCCGGGGCGGTCGTAGTGGGCAATCAACACATTGGATTGATCACCCATTCCGGTAACACTGGTGCCCAGGTCGAAAGAGGCGCTGTGATAAGTCGTCAAACCAAAGTTCATGGGTGAATAGGCCGTTTCAGTAACCTGCATGCTGACAGGGCGGTGATCAACCGCATCGAGAACATAAGCAGGAACAAAACCCCGGTTGACCCAGTTTTTGAGCAACTCAATTTCAGGATGGGTTTGGGCCACAACAGTGGGATGATACGCCCGGCTGTGTGGTCCTGCCCATCGGCCCGTTTTGGGATGAATGTGCAGGGCAACGCTCAAGGCCAGGCGCGTGGCCATGGTTTGGGCACGCACACGGGTGTCGGTGTGTTTAACGTATTTCACGAGATCGCCAAGCGCATCCATGGTCACTTTGGTATAGGTGGGGCTGTTGAATTCAAATGTTGTGCCAAACTGATCAGTAAACGCCATCCATTCGGCCATTTTTTGATAACCCCGTGCGGCAATTTTGGGATCGCCGAGCAATTCCCCTCCCAAACAGGTATTCACAATGTCTTTGGACGCAATATTCGTATAAGCAGGCAAAACGTTGAGACGGGCAATTTCATCCAGACCCAACCTGATGGATGCAAAAACGCGGGATCTCATGTCGGGGGATAATCGGTCGCCGTAATCAATCATCATGGGAATCAGACTGCTAAGCACAAAGTTCACAGCATTGAGATCTTCAACAACCCTATCTTCGCGATACCACCAGAAGTTGCCATAATGAGGATCGCCTTTTTGAGTTTCCTGGCAGGCAAATACAGCGTTGAGCACTTTTTCAGCCAGGGCAATATCTTCGGGTGTACCATTGGCAAGAAGTTTGGCGGCAAATCCGGCGGCATCGCGCGAAGCATGCAAATGGCCCTTGTCGCTTTTTTTAAACAACATATTGGTTGATGGATCAAAATGATCTGGCAAGGTTAAAGCAAGAACTGCAGCAACAACAGTGGCCATCATGTCCATATCCTTTTGGGGCGTGGTTTAAATATGACAGTTTTAGGGTTAGAGAGTGGGGTAGCCCGAAGGGGCTTTTTATACATAAACATGGGGATTTATCCCCACGCGGTGCCCGTTATTGGTTACCCTATTTTGAACCATCCCCTTTTTTGTATGAGATAAAACGTTCGACTTTCCGTCATGATTCCAATTGTACCAAAAGAATCTGTATTTTTGCTGACCACTGACTGCTGACCACTCTTATTGTCCGGTGATCGAATCGGCATGTCTGAAAATGTGTTTGAGACGTTCAACAACGGCCTGTGGCAAGGGCGGTTGATCAAACGATGCGAGATTTTCTTTTAAATGATCGGGATTGCCCGTGCCAGAAAGAATAACATGCGTGCCGGGTTCGTCGCGACAGAATCGGTAGGCAGCCTCGGGAATGCTGTTTGCATATTGGAGCAAAAAGTCGAGTGGCGCATTCGGATCATCGAGCTCAGAGAGATCAAGTTGACCATTTTCAATCAGTGCAGCAACACATTCACGCAAATAATCGGGCTGGCTGAACGCTTTGCGCACGGCAAACATAATTTGAATACCAATGTTTTTTTCAATGGATTTTGTAAAAACATGTTCTCGTGCACTCTGATTGAGAATGTTAAACCCAACCATCAACACATCCCAGTAATTGTCGGCCACAGCCATTTTGAGCATCTGGTGATTGGTGTCTTCGTTAAACATCTCCGTAATGCCAATGAAACGGATTTTGCCCTGTTCTTGAAAGCGCTTGAGCACGGGGTAAATGTCCGATGCAAGGTAGGGATAATCTTGCGAAACAACGCCGTGCAGACTGTAAATGTCAATGTAATCGGTGTCGAGCATTTTGAGGCTTTGATTGAGGCTTTCTTCAACCGTTTTGGCCGTGACTTCTTTTCGGCGAGTGGATTTTTTTGTAGAAAGAATGATGTTTTCTCGGCAGCCTTTGAGCGCTTTTCCAACAATCGGCTCCGTGCCATATCCTTCGGCGGTATCAATAAAATTAACACCTGCATCAAATGCCTGGTGAATAATGGCAACCGATTCCGATTCGGTTTTGCCTGTACGTTTGCCAAGCTGGCTGTGACCACCGCTACCCACACCCATCACACTGACGGTCAGGTTGGTGCGTCCCAGAATTTTGGTCTGCATATCTATTCCTTTAAAATAATGTTTTTTGATGCTCGGTAAGATAGGCGATTTTGTTGAGAAGTCAAATTCCTCTTTTTCCTGTTTTACCTTCCGAACGACCTGTTTTTTCTGTTGTGGTGTTTGGTGCTGCATGGCATCATGAAGCGTTCACAATAAAAACACATTTTTGATGAGGAGCAATCGATGAAAGTGTTAATTACATCGGGTGCAACGGAGCTGGCACAGGCACTGGCAACCGGTTTATCAGGCACTCACCAGGTTCGATTAACCGATCTGGTCGATGTGAAAACAAATGGCGATTTTGTGCGGTGTGACCTGGGGCACGAAGGAGAAACCGAAACACTCGTTGAAGGAATGGATGCCATTGTGCACCTATCCGAATTGCCGCCATCGTTATACAGCGATGAACGCGAAATCGATTTTCAAACGCGCTGTACGTATAATTTATTGTTTGCAGCAAAAGAAAAAAAAGTGCCGCATGTCATTTATATCAGCTCTTTGCGTTTGTTTGAAACCTGTGATACCAACTGGAATGTGACCGAAGTGTGGCGACCCCGCCCAACAACCGAAGCAAAGGTCATGGCCCGTTATCTGGGTGAGTTCACCTGCCGCGAGTTTGCACGCGAAGGATCGGTTCGCATAACGTGTTTGCGTTTGGGTGCACTGAATGGGAAGGCAACAGACGCACTCACAACAGATGATGCGGTGAAGGCCATTTCTAAAACCCTGACAGCAAATGGCCCGCGCTGGCAAATCATACACATCCAATCCGATGTGCCCCATGCGCGGTTTCCCACCGTGCGAATGAAAGATGTGTTGTTTGCTGAACAATAACGATCAAATCGAACCATCGCCAGCCCAACGCAGGCGGGCTTTTTAATTTTTGCGTGGGGATTCATCTCCACGCGATAGTCGATGTCATATCCAAATAATTTTTGGCAATTTTGTCTGAATTTTCAGGAGAAACGATATGAAAGCTGTGATTTATGGCGGCAATGGCATGTTGGGGCCACATGTGGTAAAGGCATTGGCTCCGCATTATGAATTGCGGGTAACAGATATTAAGCCGTTTGACACCCCACACGACATGCAGGTGGTCGATGTGGCCGATCCCACTGCGGTCATGAAAGCGGCCGAAGGCATGGATGCCATCATCAATTTGTCGGTGTTGCGGCCCCACCGCAAAATTGCGTTTGATGTGAATACCATGGGATGTTATAACGTCATGCGTGCTGCGGTGGCACACGGGATTCGGCGCGTCATCAACACGGGGCCGCATTTTACGGTGGAGGGTGCGCCGTATGAAGGGTTTGATTACAATATCGGGCCGGAAGTACCGCCCAAACCCGGCACAAATTTATATGCCCTGTCAAAAGGATTGGGACAGGAGATCAATCGCATTTTTACCGAACATTGCGACGTATATGTATTGTGTCTGTTATTTTATATTTTTCGACCACACGACGATATGAGTCCCCCCAAACGCGATTTTCCTTTTCTGGTAACATGGCGCGATGCCGCCAATGCCTTTCAACCCGCACTGGAAATCCCGCTGGAAAATTTGCCGTCAAAATGCGAGGTATTTAATGTATTTGCCGATCTGCCGCACGGCAAATTTTCAAATGAAAAAGCCAAACGCATTCTGGGCTGGCAGCCGAAAGACAAATTGGAACATGTCTATACCAAACAACATTGATAAAGACTCGTTCAAAAATAACTTTTCGGTTTTTATTTCAAATAGACGATTCACTGATCCGCTGATTTGTCACAAACCGTAGCATTATTTCTGTTGGCAGTGCTGCAATTTGCAAAAGGAGTCTGACATGCCAAAAGAAAAGTGGTCCACATTCCGTTCCCTACATGCCTTTCAGGTTCGAGAAATTCAAACAGGTGACCTGGTGCGACCCTGGATTGGGGCCGGGCCGTTTTTTATCGATCTGTCGCGCGAAGTACCGGGCCGATCTTTTTTTGAAGACTTGCCTTCAGATACAGGCGTAGCGGTTTTTCGCCAGTGTCTGTCCGACGGAGAAACATGTTTGAAGACTGCACGAACAGAGGGAGATCGTCTGACTTTTATGGGGCAAACATTGCCTTATGAAGTGATTCGCACCGAAGACCCGTTGATAACCTGGGGTCGATACCACCGGGGCAACACATTATCGGCCATGTTTTTGGCCACCCGTGTTGTAGCCCCCAAAACAGGTTCGGCGCGTTTTGTCATGCATGTGCGAATCGACAATCAGGTGGCAGTTGCTGTAAATGGGGTGGTGCAATATCGGTCTTATGAAAAAGAATTTATACGCACGCAGGCCAGCAGTTGGGCCGCCGAACAAACGCTGAATTTTGAACTGAATTTAAAAGCAGGTGAAAATCTGCTCACCATTGGTTCTTTTCGACTGGGGCGCATATCAAGTGGCGGATTGTATCTGGAAACGGTAGATACACCGCTACAGGTTTCGGCTCCTTTTTTATCTTTATCAGACGGTGTGGATCGGTTGTCTGTTGAAACGGCACTGGATGCATTTTATCCCACGCGAGAATGGTTTTATCCCCACGAGACCATTCGGCTCAGTCGAGATGGTCATGTTACTTTAGATGGAGAGCTGGCCTGTGAAATGGTGGCGCATGGCAAAACAGTGACAAACCGAACCGTTGCCCTATCGACAAAAGATGTGGTGCTTGGAACAGGGGCCGAGGTAGAAAACGGGGCCTTTGAAATTTGCACATCCGTTGTGGTGAAAGGCAAAAAATTTGGGAGTCGCCGGTTCAACAGCGTGTGTCTTACACCAACACCAGCCTTGCCCGGATGGCATCGATTTGAAGAACGCCGCATTCAAGCACTGGAACATTTTTCAGCAAGAAATGATATGTGGGCGCAGGTGGCGCGGTATGCGCTGGGGCGATCAGAAGATGTGGATTTTGCTGTAATCGACGATGCGTGTGATCAAATGGATCGGCGATTGGATTGTGCCGATTTTGGCGCACATCCCATGTTGTGGTTGTTGCATTGGGATCAAAAGAAAAATGCCCTGTCTGCCCAGATAAAGAACCGCATCACAACAGCCTTTCACAACTTCCGTTACTGGACAGACGAACCGGGCAGCGATTGTCTGGTAATGGGCACCGAAAACCACCAGATTTTGTTTCATGTGGCCGAATATCTGGCCGGTGTTTTCTGGCCCGAAGAGGTGTTTTCCAATTGCAACATGACAGGCAAAGACCATTTTGAAAAAGGCCGGGCACTGGCAATAAACTGGTTGTTGAATCGGGGCAAAACGGGTTTTCGCGAATGGCATTCCAGTTCATACTATCCCCATTGGATGGTGGCGGTGTTGAGTTTGTACGATTGTGCACCCGAATCCGATGTTGCGATTCGCACCCTATCAAAAAATCTGCTCACAGTGGGCTATTTTAATCTGGCAAACGATTCGTTTGAAGGCATTTTGGGCACAAGCCACGGGCGGGTCTATGCGCCCATGTTAAAAGTACCCGATACAGATGGATGCGCAGGATTAAACTGGTTGTTTTATGAAGCTGGTCATTTGGGCACGCATTCAACTGGTGTGGTACCTATGGCGGCAAGTTCATTTCGCCCACCGGCTTTTTTTGCAGACATTGCCGCTGTAAAAGACCGGGTTATCTTAACACGCCACCATCAGGGTAACGATGCAAATTTTATCGTCTATCGCACACCCGATTATATGATGAGTGTGTTGCAAGATTATTTGCCGGGGCAAAAACGCCCGCAGGTACACACGTTTCAAATCACATTTCAAGATCGGATAGCCATCTTCTTTTCTTGTCCCGAAACATCGCGCGAAGGTGGCGGGCACCGTCCCGATTACTGGTCGGGCAATGCGTATTTGCCCCGCGCATTTGGCGAAAAAAATGTGGCCATGTTGTTGTTTCAACCTGGGCATGTGGGCTGGATGTCACATGGGTATTTTGAACGCGATCGGTTTGATGAGGTAAGGGAACAAGAGGGCTGGATTTTTGCCCGAAAAAACCGGGCGTATGTGGGCATCTGGTCAGAAAACGGATATGAAATCGGTGCCAACGGGCCCTATGCCGGGCGAGAGTTGATTTGCCGGGCCGCAGAAAACGCATGGATAATAGAGGCCGGGCGAGAAGCCGATTGGGGCACATTTGAAAAATTTGTCATGGCATTGTGTCAAACCAAACCGCATCGAAAAAATGAACAGATGGTGTATTCATCTCCCAGCATCGGCACAGTTCAAATGGGGTGGGATGGGTCAATCGTGCTCAATAACAAACCGATAGATACAAATTATCCATTGCTTGACAGCCCCTTTGGAACATCGGTATATGGCAGCGGCAAGGTGCGTTTGCATGCTGGTGCCGAACAGGTTATTTTGACGTTTGGAGAGAATTCGAAAGGGTGAGTTTTTTATGACGGTGCTGAAGTTGTTGCCGGTCATTGTGAGTTTTTTGTTGATTGGCGCACATTTTTTGCGCAGTGGACACATGTTTTATGTGGTACTGTGCGTTTTGTTTATCGGGCTACTGTTTGTTCGTAAGCCACTGGCTGCGTGGTTGGTTCAAGCGGCATTGGTTTTGGCAACGGTTGAGTGGATTCACACGGTGTTTGTTTTTGCGTCGGTACGCATCGAGCAGGGAAAACCGTATTTTCGGCTGGTGTTGATTCTGGGTGTGGTGGCTTTTTTTACCTTGGCATCGACACTGGTTTTCTTTTTGAAATCGATGAAAGAACGGTATTCGCTTTAGATTTTTTGATGTCTTTATGTGATTCACATCATGCCGAAATAGAACGCATAGCGGATCATTTGACGTTTGCTCAAATAGAACAGGCATTGTTGAATGGCGAGATACTCAAACAATATCTTGATACAGGTCGAGCAGGAAATTGTCTGATCGTCGGTTTGGCGGAAAATCCTATTGAGATTTCTTGAGGTAAAAAAAGGGCAAGAGCATAACGCGCTTGTCCCTTTTTTGTCATGTTGGATTATTGGCAAGTTTTAAACTTGTTCACCTGTAATCATATGCATCCGACCTTCTGGACGAAATGTGACCGGAGACAGATGAATTTCTTCCCCTGCGATCATTTTGCGCAAAATATCTGCAACCCCCGCCACGGCGGGCTCAATGAGTTTTTGCCCTTTTTCTTTGGTGCCAAGTGCTGCCGAAGGGTTGTCAATGGCATCTTCAACAATGCGCTCTGGAGCCAGCACGCGCATGGTTGAAGTCTCAAATTCGTCAGCGTGACCAGGCAGGCGCTTGTTGTCCATCACTTCAAAAACCAGCTTGGGATCGTAAACATCCCAGTACGATTGAAAACGCAGGTTGATGCCGAGTTTGTCGCGGTATTCATCCAGTCTGCGCATCAACGGTTTGACATTGCCACCGTGTCCATTCAGAATCAAAATGTTTTTGATACCAGCACGAACAAAGGAGTGGCACACATCAAAAACGTATTCGCAAAAAATTTCAGGCCGTACAGTCAACGTGCCAATGTGTTTCATCCAATGTTCCGAAACGCCAATGCCGATGGGTGTAGATACCACCACTTGAGGACACAATTGTTTTGCCGCCTGTTCAGCCATATACGAAACATGAAGCGTGTCGTGAATCATGTGTAAATGCTCTTCGTGTTGTTCTGTAGCAGCGGTAGGCACCACAGCCGCTTTGATGGTGCCAGCTTGCATACGCTCGCGAAATTCTTTGCGGGTAAAGTCGCCAATAAAAACGCGGGTGTCAGACATGGGAAATCCTTTCCTTTTAGATTCAAACCTTTCCAGTCCGTTAATCATGCATTCAACATTCTTTCTAAATCGTCAGAATGATTTGATCAATGATCACTCCACCGAAATCATCAACTAAGTTGTTCATTTCAGAAAAGGTGTGTCGTATCCCTTTTTCATTTTTTACAGCAGTTGCGACCATTGTGTTGGTTCCGCAAATTAAATACCCAACCGTACTTGCGAAATGAACCATAAGGACCGATTTTGTCGTGAATGTTGCTACATGATGCAAGCCCAAGTGGATATGTGCAAGGGAATTTTTGTCAACCCAATGGAGGATGTCAAAATGGAAACGCGTGTGGTGTATCTGGAACCGGGAAAGATGACTGTGGAGACGATGCCGCTGCCCGAACTGAAGCCGAACCAGGTGCTGATCAAGACGCACCAGGCTTCGGTGTGTGGATCGGAGCGGTATTTTTTTCGAGGGATCAGCGTGCGGCCTGAGGATGAGGCCAAAGGAGGACCGGACACGAAGATCGGTGAAGGGGAACATCATTATACCTATCCGATGGGGCCGCTCGGGCATGAAGGTGGGGGGACAATCGAGGCGGTTGGCAGCGCGGTGGATGGCTATCTTGGCGGGGGCAAGGTGAGGGTGGGTGACCGCGTGGGAAGTTTGATCTATCCGACGTATTCGGATTACTGGGTGGGCGACATCGGGCATGTGCAGCCGATTCCGAATGGCGTGTCGTTCGAGGTGGGGTGTTTGTACGAACCCCTCGGATGCGCAGTGTGGGCTGCATTGCACATGGGGGTGAAGCTCGGCGATGTGGTGGCGGTGAATGGCGCGGGTTTTGCGGGGAACATCATGCTTCAGGGCGCGATTAAGTCGGGCGCATCGAAGGTGATTGCGATCGATGTGGTGCAGAAAAAGCTGGATGTGGCGAAACAATTGGGCGCGGATCGGGTGATCAACGCACGCGAGGAAGATCCCGTGGCAATTGTGGAGGAGATCACAAAGGGTGAAGGGGTGGACGTGGCGGTGGAAGCGGTTGGCGGCACGGGTGTGGGGCTCAAGCAGGCGCTGGATATGGTTCGACACAACGGGATCATGGCGCTGTATGGAGACAACTACGCGCCGGTGAAGGAATTCTGCTTTCATCGGTTTCACGAAGATGGATTGGAGATTCGCAACTTGAACGCCGTGCACCATACGAAATTGCGGTCCATTGAAAATATGCGCGAGGCCTATCGCGTGGTGCAGCGCGGGGTGTTCAACCTGGATATCATTTTCAAGCATTCGGTGACGTATCGGCTGGATGAGATCGATGCGGTGTTTAAGAAGGAAGCCGAAACGCTCGACGAACAGGGATCGCTGAAGACAATCATTTTGCCATAGACGATCAAAGATAGCTTCAAGGAAGAAAGAAGAATATGAACCGAACGACATCACTTCCTGCGATGATTATGGCGGGCATCCATTTGACCTGTACGATCGCGACAGTTTCCATATTCATTATGGAATTTTTTTGTCGATTATTCACATCGTTAACAAGACATCTACAACAATCGGCAAAGGAAATATTACTGCCGAATGGGTTTGGGGTTGCGGTCGAAAAACCCAAATATCAACAGGCCAATAAATACCCAGATACCCGCGCAAAAATACATCCAGAAAGGGCCTATATGTTCATACAAAAAGCCGCCGATAAGACCGCCACCCGCAGCACCCATGCCAAAATAAACAGCCGATAACAACCCCTGTGCCGTAGCACCCATGCCTGTGGGTGCCATGCGATTGGCATAAGAAACCCCCGAGGTCCAAATGAGCGAAAAAGTGGGGCCGTGCAAAAGCTGGACAATCAGCACGATGTGGGGATTGCGCACCTGCGAGTAAGCCAAAAGGCGCACAACATGGGCAACTAAAGAGGCAATAAGCACATTGCGAGTACCCCATCGGTCAAGCAGGCGGCCCGCATAAAAAAAGATGACCAATTCACTGACAGTGGCCACAGTGAGGGCAAGACCCATTAGTGATTTTGTGGCCCCTATATCCTTCATATAAAGAAAAAGATAACTGTGAGCGGTTGACAACCCCATTCCGGCAATAAACAGCGTGCCAAGAAAAAGCCGCCACTGGCGGTCACCAAGCAGTTGTTTGAGACCCTGTCGAAAGGCACTGTTAATGCTGGCATGCGCAATGGGTAGTTTAAAAACCACCACTAAACAGCCCAAAATCAACAATACATAACCATAAAATGACCACAACAATCCCAAACACTCAATCACCTGGCCGATGATCAAGGCCGCAATACCCCAACCGAGAGCTCCCCACAGGCGAATGCGCCCATACTGACTGCACCGATCGCCACGTTGATCAAGCACCGAATTATCG
>CAXNEV010000016.1:0-18107 GCA_964200925.1 Candidatus Latescibacterota bacterium
CACAGCGACGGTCGGTTTTCTGAATACGCCCCCGAACAATGGTCACTGGCCCCAACCGGATTTGGCATCAAGTTTATGGGTGAGACGTTGCGTCGCTTGCACGAATCGGAAAAACTCGGCGGGCCGACAATTGATCAGGAAATTTTATTGCGTACAGTCAAAGCGACACAAAAAGCCATTCAGGTATTGTTGACCCATCCCGATTTGTTGCGCCATGCGAAAAATTTCAGCAATCAGTACACGGGGTTTTGGGGTGGGATGCTGGCATTTGTTTCGGCCTATCCCGATGAGGACTTGTACCGCGCCTTTTTGGAAAAAATAGCGATGTTCCGGGAAGAATTGACCAGCCCGGTGGGGTATCACTATGAACGCACGGGTTGCGATTGGCGATATACCATGTACACACACCGAAGCAATATGCGGCATGTGTGGTTTTATGCACATGGCACAGCCCTGGAAAAAACGCTGGTTGACATGGAACGACCCTGGGTTGACTGGTTGAGTTATAATGCCGTTCTGGAACCCGATAGAGGCTATTTTACACTGAACCGCGCCATTGAAACGCGAACGGCTTTGCCGGGATTTTCAGATTGGGAAACACCCATGGCCGAACATATCCCGCTTGCCCATGCCTTTACACAGTCTCAAGAAGCCTATCGCGAACATTTGCAACAGGCAAAAGAAAAATTGGTGAACACCTGGCCTTCTGTGGCTCCGCTGGACATGTATAGCCCCCATATTTTTGAAAATGGCCGAAATGTTTTTGAATGGCTTCCCGACAGGGAACAGCGAGATAAGGCGCGTGCCCAGTTGCCTTATCTGACGCAGGCGCGATACAATCATTTTCGCATGGATGATCGCATTGTGGTGCATCACACGTTTGTCAGAAGACCGAACTACTACGCAATTTTTAATGCGGGTGAGATTATTCACAACATCCAACGGTATGGACTGGGGCTTTTATGGCATCCCAAAATGGGCAGCATTTTGCAGACCCAGTCGCGAGAAGACGGGCCGTGGGGCACAATGGGGAAAGATGGCAAATTCTACGAAGCCGAGTCGTTTTATCCGGACATGATGGTGAATGGAAAGGCATTTCAACCCACACCGGGAAAACGCGATTTGCCCGATGGCGACATCGTTTTTAACTATGCGCTGGATTCTGCGGGAAAAAAGACCGTTCGGTTTGAGGAATCGCAAATCGCGGTGGATATAGAATTGCCGGGCATGTTTACAGAGCATTTGCCGTTGCTCGTGCGCGAAGGAGATGATCTTCAGATATCTGGTAAACAGGTTTGTTTGCAACGGGGAGATCATGCGATGGTGATTTTGTGTGAATCAACGGCAACGGTTGATGTGCAGACAACGGATGTGGCACACGGGCCATTTGTTTTGAAACGGGTGAAAATAAGCGCAAAAGATCGGTTGTTGTACCGCATCGTGTTTGAGTAAATCAACAACGTTTTGGGAAAGGGAAATCCAACATGGAGATGGGCTCACTGCACAATTTGGCCCGTTTGGGCAAGGGTGTCAAAACGAGGCGGTTTTCGTCGTATGATACCACAGGGGGAAATGCCGACCGGTGGTTGATCAAACCGGGCGAAACCAGAGTGCTTGGGGAAACGGGCGGGGCCGGGTGTGTCAAACACATCTGGATGACGACCTCAGAAGTGGAGAACAACCTGCGGCGGTTGGTGCTGAAGTTTTACTGGGATGGGGACAAAACACCGTCGGTGTTGTGTCCGGTGGGTGATTTTTTTGGGTTGGGCCATGCCAAAGCCACCTATTATTCATCATTGCCATTGCAAGCCTCTTATCTGGGCATGAATGCATGGTTTCCGATGCCGTTTGCCAGCGGGGCGCGGTTTGAAGTGACGAATGATTCGGATAAAGACAGCTTTTTGTACTTTTACATCGATTACGAAGCCTATGACAATCCACCCGAAGAGATGGGGCGATTTCACGCCAACTGGCGGCGGGAAATCGTGAAAAAAACCGATGCCCCCGAAGGCCCCAATGCCGATGGGCGGGTTCAGCGATTGAATCCCACCGGGAAAGACAATTATCTGGTGCTAAATGCAAAAGGCAAAGGCCATTATGTGGGCTGCTGTTTGCACATCGATACCAATGAAACGGGCTGGTGGGGTGAAGGCGACGATATGTTTTTTGTCGATGGTGAAACGTGGCCACCCAATATGCATGGCACGGGCACAGAAGATTATTTTTGCGGCGCGTGGAATTACAACCAGCTCAACCATCCGTATTCAACACCGTATTACGGGTATCATTTCAAAGGCAATGCCGATTATACGGGCAAACATTCACAATATCGGTTTCACATTGAAGATCCAGTCTATTTTGAAAAATCGCTAACTTTTTCAATTGAACACGGGCATGCCAATGACCGGCAGGGCGACTGGACGAGCACGGCTTACTGGTATCAGATTGATCGCACCGAATCGTTGCCGGACGTGGGATCATTTGAAGACCGCACGCCGTTTTCACACGGAGGGCTGGAGCGCTGGCCAGGGAAAAATCGGCGGGATTTGCCAGTTTAAATTAATGAGAGGAATGCATGGCAGATTATTTTCCACCGTCCGATGCCAGAGGCGGGTGGCGCAGGTGTCAACCAAAAGATGTGGGGATGGATGGTTCGGCGCTGGATGCGGCATTTGATTTTATAAAGGGCAGTACCAAAAACGGCGGGTTGGCGGTGGTGAAAGATGGGTATCTGGTGTATGAGCAGTATTTTGGCAAAGGCCATGCGATGGCCGCACCCAATCTGGCGTCGTGTGGAAAGTCGTTTACGAGCATTGCGATGGGCATTTTGCTGGATGAGATGCCCGAGCGATTTCCCGATGGGCTCGATCAGAAGGTGTTTACGCCAGAATTTTTACCCGCAGAACTTTTTCCACTTTTTGATGAGCGAAAAGCAGGCATATCCCTGGGGCAGTTGCTGGCGTTTTCAGCGGGCATTCGCGGAAATAATCCGGGATGTGTGAACGGGCAAAACACAACGCTTGATCCGGTGGGGCCAGACGGTTGGCAGGGGATGACCGATTCGTATGCACTGGGGTTGAAAGATGGTGAGATGAACAGCATGCCGTTTAACACGCGCGATTTGTGGTGTGATCCGGGCGGTGGGTATTCGTATGCAACCGCATCCATTCACACAGTGTCGGTCATTTTGCGCCGGGTGGCGGGCATGGAATTGCAAGATTATGTGGCTGAAAAGTTGGCCAAACCGCTGGGCTGGTTGCGCTGGAATTTTGGCTATCGCAACATGTCCGAGGTGACCCACACACCGGGTGGTGGCGGGATAGCTCTGCGGGCAGTCGATATGCTGAGGTTTTTGTATTTGCTGCTGCACCGCGGGCGATGGGGAGATCAGCAGGTGGTGCCGGAAGGGTATGTGGATCACTGTTCAAAACCGTCGCCCTATAACACACACTATCCATACAGTTTGCAGTTTAATGTGACTGGCGATCATCCCGAACTGCCAAAAGATGCTTACTGGAAAGGCGGGTCGGGAGGCCACGCGTTGTATGTGGTGCCTTCGCAGAATCTGTTGGTGTGGAAACTCGGCGGACGCGATGAACAATACCGCGCCTACAACACGGGGTTGCCCGATTTGCCGGAGGTGATTTCTGCCGAAGACAAACGCGAAGACTGGCAAAAAGTGGTGAATGATGGCCCGACATTGCAAAAGACACTGGAGATGGTGGTGGGGGCGGTTCGATGATGGTGGTGAAATTCCCCTTTTTATTTGGACAGCAACTAAAGGACTTTCTGTTAAACCCGACACTATTATGTCTGCATATTCATTGAACGCAATTTGGTATATAGGTGGCACAACTATACGCCGCCGGTAGAACCATAATCCAATTTTGTCGTGAGTAGCACTTGTATAGGAAAAAAATCGAAACGCCAGCCTTGTTGGAAATGATCGCATTGTCTTTGATATTGCAGGCAATAAATATCGTTTGATTGTAGCTATGAATTTCGATTATCAGGTGATATATATTTGTTTTGTTGGCATACATACGTAATATGATCAGTTAGCCCGAAAAAGAGAAGAATAGAGGATGGAATCACAGATCATATCGAAGAAACGAGTCGGAGATGGACGATGAGTAAGTCGAAGAGCAAAGTTCCTGCAGCAAAACCGGATTCGCTTTTCGACCGCATCGTCTCGATATTTGAACAGGCGCGTGGCAACGTCGTCCAGGTTGTCAACACGAATATGGTGCTGGCCTACTGGCTGATCGGTCGGGAGATCGTTCAGGAGATGCAAGGCGGCGCGGAACGGGCGGAATATGGCCGGGAGGTCATCGCGAATCTTTCAATCCGGCTGACGGAGCGGTATGGAAAAGGGTTCTCGGAGCAGAGTCTTCAAAATTTTAGGAAATTCTATCTTGTTTATTCTGAACGGATTACAATTTCCTCCCCGCCAGGGAGGGAATCCGATTCCACTGCGATATTCTCCCCATCGGGTAGGGAATTGCTTGCGACCGAAATTCACCACCCGGCGGGTGGCGAACTTGAAAGTGGCTT
This sequence comes from Candidatus Latescibacterota bacterium, assembly GCA_964200925.1. GTDB lineage: Bacteria > Latescibacterota > UBA2968 > UBA2968 > UBA2968 > CAXNEV01. The sequence continues at coordinate 4,555 of CAXNEV010000016.1, forward strand.
CTCTCCGCTGCTTTCATGGTCCCACTACCGGGCGCTGATGCGGGTGGAGGATGCGGCGGTACGCGCGTTTTATGAGCGCGAGTCTGCCGAGTGCGGCTGGAGCAAGGCTCAGCTTGAACGACAGATTCAGTCATCGTATTACCAGCGCATCGTCGCCCATCGCGGTAAGGCAGGATTGGCCGCAATAGAGCGCGAGCGCCTGCCAGGCAAGCCGACCGATGCCAGTGACGTCCTGAAGTCGCCGTACGTGCTGGAGTTCCTCGGCCTGCCGGACGCACCGGAATTGCACGAGAGCGCGTTCGAACAGGCGATCATCGACAACCTGCAATCCTTCCTGCTGGAACTGGGCAAGGGCTTTTCCTTCGTCGCGCGGCAGAAACACATCCGTTTCGATGACGATGACTTCTATGTGGATCTGGTGTTCTACAATTTTATCCTGAAGTGCTTTCTGCTGATCGATCTGAAAATCGGGAAACTCACCCATCGCGACGTGGGGCAAATGGACGGCTATGTCCGGCTCTTTGAGGACCGTTTCAAAGTGCTCGGCGACAACCCGACCATCGGCTTGATCCTCTGTTCAGACAAAGGCGAGGCGGTGGCGAAATATTCGGTCTTGAGCGAAGGCCGCCAGATATTCGCCTCGAAATACCTGCAGTTTTTCCCCAGCGAGGAGGAATTGCGTCTGGAAATTGAGAAGGAACACAGGCTAATCAAGGGGGCTTTGGCGGAAAAGGAGAAGGGCGATGTCTAACGATATCTTCCCGACGCGCCCGGCATTGCGGCCCACGAACTATGCCTACGAGGATACGAATTATAAGGCAGCATTAGCAGAAATTGACCAATTATGGGATGCAAAAAAAGGAACACCAGATGGCGATAAACTGGATGTAATGGTCATCCTGGTTGAAGCCTGGGAGGAAGAACATTATCCGATTAAATTTGGATGTTCTTGTTGAAGATTCTCCATTTAAATTTATCCATTAAAAGGGAAAGGGCAGGCGATGGCAAAGATTACCTTTATGGGAGCAGGCAGTTCAGTGTTTGCCAAAAATATTTTGGGCGACAGCATGCTCAGCCCGGCATTGCACGATGCACACATTGCCCTGTATGATGTGGATGGCACACGGCTTAAAGAATCGAAGATGATGCTCGACAATTTGAACAAAAACATCAATCAGGGGCGGGCAACAATCACAGTGCACCTGGGCAAGGCCAATCGCAAGGCGGCACTCAAGGATGCCAATTATGTGGTGAATGCCATTCAGGTGGGCGGGTATGAACCGTCAACTGTAATTGATTTTGAAATTCCCAAAAAATACGGCTTGCGACAAACCATTGCCGACACGCTGGGCATTGGTGGCATTTTCAGAACACTGCGCACAGCCCCTGTTGTGGTGGCTTTTGCAAAAGAGATGGAACAGGTGTGTCCCAACGCGATGTTTTTAAATTATACCAATCCGATGTGTACGGTGACAGGGGCGATCCAACACGGGTCGAGCATTCAGGTGGTGGGCCTGTGCCATTCGGTGCAGGCATGTGCGCGGGGCTTGTTGCGCCGGGTGGGCATGCTGGACGAGGTGAAAAATTTGCAGTGGCATATTGCGGGCATCAACCATCAATCGTGGTTGTTGGAAATCACAGATGGCGGAAAGGATCTCTACCCGGAAATTAAAAAGCGCGCGGCCAAAATGAACCGCGAGGCCCGCAAAAAGGGTGCAGAAAAACACACGGATATGGTGCGGTTTGAGATGATGCGGCATTTTGGTTATTATCTGACCGAATCGTCGGAACACAGCGCCGAATATATGCCCTACTGGATTAAGAGCCAGTTTCCCGAATTGATTGAAGAATTCAATATTCCACTGGATGAGTATCCGCGCCGGTGCATTCGGCAGATTGAACGCTGGAAAGAGCGCAGCAAAGATTTGACGCACAATAAAGATTTGACACACGAGCGCACGCATGAATACGGTTCGTATATTATGGAAGCCATGGAAACCGATGTGCCATTTCGCATTGGCGGCAATGTGTTGAATACGGGTTTGATTACCAACTTGCCCCAAAAAGCCATAGTGGAAGTGGCGTGTCTGGTCGATAAAAATGGCGTGCAAGGCACGTATGTGGGCGATTTGCCCGAACAGTGTGCGGCTTTAAATCGCACCAACATCAATGTGCATTTGCTGTCGTTGGAAGCGGCTTTAAATCGCAACCGCGATGCGGTGTATCACGCCGCATATATGGACCCTCACACGGCATCTGAATTGCCGCTGGATCAGATTCGCAGTTTGTGCGATGAGTTGATCAAAACACATGACATGGACGGGTATTTTAAAACGGGCAAACATTTCTCCATTCCAAAAATGTGGGGGGTATAACCACCATTTGCGAAAGCAGATAGGAGCAAACTATGAAACCCTCAGTACAGCATTTTTTCTGCGATGGGTCGGGTTATGTTCGGCATTGGGCCATTGCAGGCACTTATGTGACGCGTTATGATGGCCCGCCTGGCAGTGACAATGAGTTGCGCCTGCGCATTGTGGATGAAACGATTGAAGGGGTTCCTGAAACGGTGAAGTTGGGCACACCCGGGCCGCGTGGGCAGGTATGGACTTATTGTGATCCGGGGGCCAACATTTTTGTCGAGCGCAGCCATTTTTATCACGATTTGTCGGTGCTCAATTTGTATGGTGCAACCGATATTGAGGTGAGCGAGGATGTGTTTTTGCCGGTGCAGTTTTGGGCATGTGGTGCGGCTGATTTGTGGGTGAATGGCCACCATGTGTGTCGCCATGTGGTGGCGAAGTATATGTACCCAGATGCTACAAAACTTCTATTGAACCTCAACAAAGGGCCAAACCGATTGGTTGTGCGGTTGCAGGCTTTGGGCGTGCGTGATACGCGGGTGTTGTTTGGCCTACAAGTGCTGGATCAAACAGATGGCCTTCATGTTGCTATTCCAGGGGCACCCGATTTTACCCAGCAGATGGTTGAGATCGAAACCTGGCTCAATGGCATTCGGGCCGATGGTCGGGATGCGCTGATTTCAGATGTGGCAGCCCCTGTCGATGCTGTTGTGAAAGCGGGAGATGTGGATTATGTGTGGGAAATCGGAGAGTCACGCGTGGGGTTTGATTCGGTTGAACGCACCCGATTAACAGTGACGGTGGAGGAACAGCTTATCGAGCGGATGTACGAGTTTCCGGCCAACCGGGTGATACCTGTGGCCGAAACGTTGGATGTGAATGCCCATCGGCAACAGATGTTGAAACAAATTGCTTCTCGGCAAGGGCGCAGTCGCAATGGGGTGATGGCTGTGCTGGCACGTCATACCTTATCAGAGCGCAGCCCAGATGATTCGGCCATTTTGTTTGATGCCCTCAACTGGATTGATGGCCGGCCCGATTGTGCCGATTTTCCACTATCCGCCATTTTGCGGTTGTATTGCGGCTCTACGCTGACCGAGGACGAGCGGTTGCGCATTAAACAAACGGCCCTGTCGTTTCGCTACTGGATGGACGAGCCCGGCAATGATGCCATGTGTTTTAATTCGGAGAATCACTCGCTGTTGTTTCACGGTTGTCAAATGATTGCCGGAAATCTGTTTCCAGACCATGTGTTTTCCAACAGTGGGCGCACCGGGAAAGAACAAGCAAAAATTGGCGCGGAACGGTGTGTCAAGTGGTTGGAGCATGTGGAGCATGTGGGGTTTGGCGAATTTTTGAGCAGTACGTATATGCCACTGACATGTGCGGCGTTGATGAATCTGGTGGATTTTGCACCCGATAAAGAAATGTCGCACCGCGCGGCCAAACTGGTGGCCAGCATTTTTGACATGCTGGCCATGCACGCTTTTGACGGCGTAACCGTGGGGCCACAAGGCCGGGTGTATCGCAATGTGCTGATTCCCGATGCATCGGGCACACAGGCGATGTTGTCTTATGCTTCACCCACGGCGGTGGTGGCGCACAACGATTGGCTGAGTTTTGTGGCCGCGTCGCCTCATTATCGCATGCCCGATGGAATTGCGGCCATCATGCAAAACCCGGTCAGCAAAACATATCGGCAGGCCAGTGTGGAAATTCAGATCGAAAAAACAGCGGATTTTTTGCTGACATCCTTGCAAATTCCCGCATCGTTTCAAAAACCGCCGTCAAAAGTGAATGCGCCACAATCCACGCATGGGTTGTGGCCGGGCCGACAGGGTTATCAGCAGCACATCTGGCATGCCACATTGGGGCGAGATTGCCATGTATTTGTGAACCATCCGGGGGCAAGTTTTGATTTGAGCAGTTCAAGGCCGGGCTTCTGGTATGGCAATGGGTTTTTGCCGCGAACCGTACAAGACGGCAACATGGTCATGCAAATTTTTGACATTCCAGATCAGCATCCCATCCATTTTACCCATGCCCACTGGCCCGGTGACGTGTTTGATCGGCAAGACGTGACCAATCACTGGGCCTTTGGTCAGAAGGGCAAAGGATGTGTGGGCCTGTGGTGCAGTGCCGCCATGCGGTTGTGTTCGGAAGTGCTGACAAACAGAGAGTTGCGCGCAGAAGGACAGCAAGTTGCCTGGGTGGCTTTTTGTGGGGGAACAGACACGGGTGATCTGACCGCATTTAAACAGTCATGTATGAATCGGCGTCCGGCATTTGATGCAGAAGTACGGGTATTGACTATGGATAAACGGGTGATGCTTCGATACCAGGATTTATAACAATTCCGCTGGCAGGGCTTCTTCTTTCACCTCGCCCGATTCGGCAAAAACACGAAAGGCTTTTGCTTTTTCAGTTACTACCACCACGCGATTCAGGCTGCCGTTTTTGAAGTGGGCGGCGGCGTTGTCACAAAGGGCAATGCCTGCCTGGGCTTTTCCGGTTCGCACCATGTCGAGATAGGACGGGCGGCGATCCACTTCGCCGTCGTAATGCGGACAACAACTGCCGGGCAAAAAATTCAGGCAATCGAGCGTATAGAGCGCACCCGCCCATGAATCGGTGATGCCCTGGGCAAACCAGCATATTGCACCGGCGCTGGTCCCAGACAAAATGATGCCTTGTGACAGGGCTTCCTGAAGAATTTCGGGAAGCCCCCATTCTTTCCATACCGCAATCATACTTTTGGTGTTACCCCCGCCAACAAAAATGATGTTTTGTGAGAGCAGAACTTTGCGAAGGTCGGGTGTGCGCCGAAATAATGGAACATGCGTGGGTTTACACGGCAATGTGCAATAGGTTTCATAAAATCGGGCGACATGGATATCCGCATCGCCGCTGGCGGTGGGCAAAAAACAGACAGAAGGTGTGGCGCAATTGCTCTGGCTGAGAATGTAGCGGTCAATGCTTTTGGGGCCTGGTGAAAATCCACCTCCGCCTATGGCAATAATCTGGTTCATTGAGTGTCCTATTGGATCATGACATAATTTATGGGTAGTCATTCTGAAGGAGTCTGAACGACTGAAGAATCTCAAAGGTTCTTGTGCTCAAATTTGACCGTTGATTTATGAGATTCTTCGCTGCGCTTCCGAATGACCGGGTGTTTTTTTGCTCATATTTTTAACTGTCAATGTGTACTGTTTCGAAATATTACCACACTGCAGACAGAGCCTGCTGATAAACATCTTCTGTCTCTTTGAGATCGGTAATGGTCATGTTTAAATCGCGCAGCAGACCATTGTTTAACCCATAAATCCATCCATGTACAGAAAGGGCTTGCCCACGTTCCCAAGCATCACAAACAACCGTGGTCTGGCAAACATTGACAACCTGTTCAACAACATTTAATTCACACAGTCGGTTGCACATGTCGGCTTCTTCTGTGAGGGTGTTTAACCGATTCTGATATTTTTGATGTACGTCGTGAATGTGGCGCAGCCAGTTGTCACTTAAACCCAGCCGATTTTGTTGCAAGGCCGCCCGAACGCCGCTGCAGCCGTAATGACCGCAGACGATGATGTGTTGCACTTTCAAGACATCAACGGCAAATTGAATAACCGATAAACAGTTGAGATCGGTGTGAACCACGAGGTTGGCAATGTTGCGGTGAACAAACATTTCACCTGGCAACAGGTCAACAATTTGATTGGCGGGCACACGGCTGTCGGCACACCCGATCCACAGGTATTGGGGAAATTGTTGTTCAGAAAGTTTGAGAAAAAATGAAGGATCTTGTTGCCGAATGCGGTCTGACCACGCTTTGTTGTTTTCAAAAAGATGGCGAAGGGTTCTCATAAATGTTCCCGGTGATTTTTTTGTCATTCTGGCGAGTTCTTTGGAATATAGAAAATAACCTCTGTTTTTGCCACCTCAGAAATGCCGTGATTCCTATATGAACAGCATTTTGTGTTTGCCCCGCCGTAATCGGATTTTATTTTCAGTTTGACAGACCTCTTTGTGAGGTCTATTATGCGGTGTTGGTTTGTGGTATGGGGTCACACGAGAAGGTCTTTTTTCAGGAGTTTTTATGCAAACAAAAATACTGGGGCGCACGGGTTTAAACGTGCCGATTGTCAGTTTGGGCACGGTGTTTATTGGCAACATGGCCAATGATGGCGAAATTTCAAAACAGATCGATGAGGATGCTGGCGCCGAGACCGTGGTGGCGGCCATTGAGGCGGGGTGTACGCTGATTGATACCGCACCTATTTATGGTGGCACAACAAGTGAAAAAATTATTGGCCGGGTGTTGCGCGAGCGGCCCGATTTGGCGGCAAAGTGCACCGTGACAACCAAGGTGGGGCGCACACCCGAAGGGTATGATTATTCGTATGACGCGGTGATGCGCAGCGTTGAAAATAGTCAGGCGCGGTTGGGGTTGGAAAAATTTGATGTGCTTTATATTCACGATCCGATGGATTTTCCCATGTCGGAAGTGCTTGGGAAAAACGGAGCATTGGGTGCGTTGCGCCAGTTGCAAAAAGACGGCGTGGTGCGATTTGTGGGGGCAGCGGCCAATGACCCGGAGACCAATGGGCCATATATTGAAACAGGTGAGTTTGATGCGGCCGTAGTGCCCGATGCGTGGAGTTTGTTGAATCGCACGGCAGACCAGTTGATTTTCCCTGCGGCCCAAAAACACCATGTGGGTATTGCCCTGGCCACGCCGCTGGAGCGCGGGCTGCTGGCTACCGGGCCCGTGCCGGGGCGGTCATATTTGAATCGCAGTTTTAATCAGGCCGTGCTGGATCATGTGGGCAATATCAAAACCCTGTGTGATGATTATGGCATTCCGCTGGTGGCGGCTTCGTTGCAGTGGTGTGTGCGGCATCCTCTGATTGCGACAACCATTCCGGGCGGGCGCAATCAAAAAGAGGTGGTGCAAAATGCCCAGGCAGGATCGCTGGTGATTCCCGATGTTTTTTGGAATGATCTTGAACCGCTGGTTAAAGATTGGGAGCGGGCGCATATTGTGCAGGTGGGCAAAAAGCGATGAAACCGATTGGGATCGTCAATGTGGGGGGCAGAACGGGTTCAGGCCGTGTTATAAAGGGGGTGTGATGCCGGTTTTTAAAAGTGGAAAAGGATTGGCCCCGCCGTGGTGCGAACTGGAATTTTTTGAAGTGGTGCGTTTAAAGCCCGGTGAAACGCGCATATTTGAACGGGTGAGTGATCGGGAAAAAATCATTGTGGGCAGCGGGATGTGCCGCATTCGCGTGGGACCAATGGTGGCCGATGCGGGAGAGCGCACAAATTTGAATTTGCCCACGCCCGATGGCCAGTTTGATGTGATAGAGGTATTGCGGCCCACAACGCTGGTGCGCATGTGTGGGCACTGGGGCGATGACATAGGGGGATCGGGTTTGTTTTCTGTTGAGAAAGTGGCCCATCCGGTTGAAAAGGGCGATCCGACCCATTATGAAAAAGAGACTGGCATTGATCAACACTATCACGATTGTGATGAGTACTGGATTATTTATGAAGGGCGTGGAACGGCAATGTCAGAAGGCAAGTTTTATGACGTGCAACCGGGCGACTGTTTGGCCATTGGCATGGGTTGGCATCACGATTTTCCAAAAGTGCAAGAATCGGTGAAGGCCGTGTATTTTGAAACGACCATGGAAGGGCAAAAACGGCGTGGCCATTTGTGGAATCACACGCATGGACGGGCTCAACCGAAGGTGGATCGGGTTTAAATCGTTTGAGGAATACGCATGCACAAACCAAACCGCTTGGGCAAAACAGGAGGTGTGATGTGGGTGAGCCAATGAGGGTGGCCGTTGTGACGGGTGGACACAGTTTTCATGTGCCGGGGTTTCATCAGTTGTTTCGGGCATTGGACGGGGTAGATGCCTACATTCAGCACATGCATGATTTTGCTTCGGCCAGAGCGCGGGTAAAAGAGTTGTACGATGTCGTGGTGTTTTATACGATGCTGAAAGAAGGTCCGGCAGACGAAGGCCAGCCGTGGTACACCGGCAAACCTTTGCAAACGATGCAGCACTGGCTGGATTCGGGCAAGGGCATTGTGATGCTGCACCACGCCATTCTGGCTTATCCCGATTGGCAAATCTGGGTGGATATGGTGGGGCTTCAAGCCGGGTCGTTTGAAGATTATCGCCACGGTGAGGTGATGAAAATTTCTGTTGCCGACAAAACACATCCACTCACACAGGGGCTGTCCGATTGGGAAATGATCGATGAGACGTACAAAATGGGCGAGCCGGATGCAAATAGCCATGTGCTGTTGACCACCGATCACCCGGCATGCATGAAAACGATTGGCTGGACGCGCCATGTGGGCAAAACACGGGTGTTCAATTTACAAAGCGGCCATGACAATCGCACATGGGAAGATATCCATTTTCAGAAGATTTTAACTCGCGGCATTCAGTGGGCGGCTGGGCGTATCTGATTTTTAAAAATTTGAACGGGCCTTGTGGAAGCCTGTCCGCACATGCTTTTGGGAATATGCGTAGATGTTTTAAGCTGAAACTGACTGCTGAAAGCTGCTGTAAAAAGAAAGAGCCCTTTTATGACCCCACTCAACACCGGTATTATTGGCGTGGGTTTGCTGGGCAGCCAGCATGCCCAAAATGCAGCAAACCATCCAGACGTTTTCCTCAAAGCGGTTGTGGATCCACGCGAAAAAACAGGCCGAACCGTGGCCAGCAACACGCAATCCACTTGGTATGCCGATTTTCAAACCATGCTCAAAAAAGAATCCCTCGACCTCGTCATTGTGGCCACCCCCGATCCGCTGCATTGTGACCCCATTGTCGCTGCTGCGCGCGCGGGCGTTCCCCACATCATCACCGAAAAACCGCTATCGACCTCTTTGGCAGATGCCCAGCGCATTTTTAACGCCATTGAAAAATCGGCCAGCAAGCGAAAAACCGTCAAAGTCAAATCGCTTTGAAAAAAAACAACTTACCTTCGCCTTGAAATTCATCGATTTATATCTAACACTATTTTCAACCAGGAGACAAGTATATGCGCACGTTTAATGTGATCGTTGAACGCGATCCTGACACAGGGATTTTCGTCGGTTCGGTTCCAGGCTGGCCCGGAGCCCATAGTCAGGGAGTCACATTTGACGAACTGGAGAAAAATCTCCGTGAAGTTATCGAAATGCTTCTTGAAGATGGCGACCCAAAGTTTGAGTCGGAGTTCGTGGGTCTTCAGACAATCCAAGTCGCATAGCCAATGGGTTCTCTACCAGTACTAAAGTCACGCGAAGTGGCTGCGTTATTGATGCGTCTTGGTTTTCGAGAAGTCCGACAGCGAGGATCTCATCGCCAGTATCGACATCCTGATGGACGAGGCACAACAGTCCCTTTCCATGCAGGCCGTGACATCTCACCAACCTTGCTACGCAAGATCGTGCGAGACATCGGGCTAACAGTTGAAGAATTTCTTCTACGAGACTGACGGCAGCCTAAAAAATAATTCTTTGTTACAGGCTTCATAACCTGAAGAAGCCATTTAATCACATAGAAATTCCCGCCAGACATTATTTGGCGGGAATTTCTTCATGATATCCTGATCTCTTAAACCTATCAAAAAGCCTGCGCTGACAACAACCGTTCGCCGGAAGCAAAATAAACATCGCGTCCCACAATTGGCCCGGCGACGCTCATATCAACCGATTCAAACACCACATCCACAGCCAAAGAGGGGATATCCACCCGGTAAAAAAACCGCGTGGTAAATCCATAAACCGCCCCATCCGGCCCCACCTGCAAGCCCAGATCAAGCGGCCGCCCTTCTGGCAACGTCACGCGATTCACAAAGGTTCGGCTCACCGGATCAAACACAAACATCTCCGGTCCGCCTTCGCCCAGCACCGTGCCAAACAACCGGCCATCTGGCCCCACAGTTAACGCATTAAACGCCGACACGGGCCGATTGGGTGTGCCTTCCCACACTTTTGCATTTGCGCGATAATCCCACAAAATCAACATCGCCTGATTCACTTTGGGCTGTGTGCCACTGCCCCCCGAAATGTTGGTTCCCACAGCCATCACATTCTGCGCTTCCAAATGCGCCAGCGTATAACAACTGCCATCGCCAAAAATCGGCCCGCAAGAACCCATCAAACCCGTTTCCGAATCATAAAACGACAGCGGGCCACCCCACATGCCATAATCGGGCAACGATGCTGTCCACACCCGATTTAATGGCCCGCCCAGGGTGGCACGCGGTCGGTATGAAATATCATCCACCCGCCCCAGATCGCGCGGATTACATCCCGGTTCCAGCCCATACCGATATCCTTGAGAGGGGTCATATACCGAAATGCGCGCCGCCGGATACGACGAGATATACATCTTGCCATTCAAATTGGCCATCGAATACGCCTCACCGCTCGACTCGGAACATTTGCCCAGATCGATCAACTCCCGATCTTTCGGATTAAACCGGAACAAATGCAACGGCAAAACGCTCGATCCATACAAACACTCATCCGGCCCGGCGTGCAACACAAAAATGTCGCTGCCGCTGGCCGCGTAATCCAAATCAAAAACCCGGCTGTCGCCATTGGGCTTTTTCACTTCCAATTTTCGGTTCAACTGCTGTGCCGCATCGGCAAAAGAAAAAGTCGAACCATCGGGCAATGTCGGAACAGGCATTTCTTTTGGCACCTCAGTCACGGCAACAACCGCCATGCCTTCAACGCGAAAACGCCCCTGATCCGACACGAGATACACCCACCCATCTTCCCCTTTTAATATTGTCAACTTGCCCTGGCCCTTCACAACTGTGGGCCCAACCGTTTGTTTTGTTCCCGTTGCCGGATCAAACACCACCGCGTGCGGTTGTGACACCTGAACCAGATTCACAATGAATCCGTCGGCATTCACAAGCGGATAATTGTACATATCGACTTCATCCATCCGCCCATGCCGTACAAATGCGCCAGAGGCTGGATCATAACACGTTAAATCGGCCGTGCCATAACTGCCAATCCAGATGCGCCCTGTTGCATCTTCATCCATCCGGCACGGAAATGTGGCTGCCCCTTCGCAAATCGCCCCCAGATCCAGAAGCTGATCCTGCATGGGATCAAAACACAACAAATGCCCGGCATACGCACTTCCCACATACAACCGGCCCGAACGGCTCATCAGCGTGGCCGTGGGGTAATTGGACTTTTCAACCGCAGACACAAACTGCCGAAACCGCCCCGTCTCAGGATCGATTTGCAACACAAACAAGTTGTCGCCCTGTTGCCCCATCGTCGCATAAATACACGGCTGTCCCGTTTTTGTCTGTCCGGCATGCAACCGCACCCAGTTCACAGATCGAACCGGTACGCCAAGGTCTTGAATATTTGCCATAACACCTCTTTCTATCGCGAAATAAACACCTCATCCACCACACCGTGCACACGCACCATCACCAAAAAACCATTTTCATTTTTGACCACATCCACAAGCTCAATCCCATAATCATCGGGCCCAATCGCCATTAAAAATTCGCACGACTGTCCGGCACGCACAGATTGCAACCACCGCGCATGATACAAAACCTGATGCGCATCGGTTTTTCCATCATCGGCATTTTTAGGCAACACCGCTTTGCCCTCGTGCCCAAATGTCACGTCAGAAATTCGTTCGGGCCACGCGGGCACCACGCGCATCAATCCCGACGCCGTCACCACATATCCCGAACTTTCCACCAGAACCATAGGACAGTGCAACGACCACTTTGCGACATGATCTTCCGTTGCCGTAGAAGCATCTATCACATCGTACACCAGAAAAAATCCACCCGCCATTTTCACGGTGCGCGTATGAACAATCCCAATATGTTCATACCCCGAATGCCGCCCCTGAACAAGGGCCGAATCCACATCGGTTTCCCATTTCAAGATCTCACCGTGAACCCGGCGCAGCCCCGGCATCTCCCACTGGTTTTGATCCAGATCATCGATCAGCACATTGTTTTGCGACCGCGACGTATGCATCCACCCCCTGTAATCGGGATCGGTATAAGCATGCGGAGACCCCGGCGACAGCGCTGCGGGTTTGCCATTTAAATACAGCGAAAAACTGCCCAGTGCCGGATAGGCATGCCCACCAACAGGCCGCCCGAAATCGAGCACCATCACCTGAGCCCAGCGATCCCAACCGCTGCGCAACACCGCCACGCCACTTTCGGCAAACAGCACAGAACAGGCATCGGGCTTTTGATCGGCCAGATCAATCGGCACATTGCCCTCGCCCAAAATGCGCACACACTCGGCCGGAATCGATTTTTGACGGGGCACATAATTGGGCGAAAACCATCGGCGCAAATGCCAGTTCAATTCGGGATCTTTCAAAACTCGGTTGGCCACCATAGCATACACCAGCCAATCGGTTGACGCCGCCGCCGAATTCAACACCGACGTGCTGCCATCGGGCATCAAAATGCCCGTCAACCAGCGCAAGGCATTGCGCAGTTGGGAGCGATAGGGCTCGTGTGTTAAAAAATAACTCTCTCCTTGCGCCGCCAGTACCTGCTCAAAAAACAACACATCGCGAATGCCCGTTTTGTGGTATTGCGTACACAATTCCTTGTGCCCACCGTCGCCATAATATAACTCCATCAGGTGAACTTCCAGAATGCGCAGCGCCAACCGATGCCAATCAGACATCCACGTACACTCTGGGAAAATTGCCGCCACCACACCTAATCCTGCGGCCCCAGACGTGAGAAAATTTTTTGTTGCGAGAAACTCTGTTGACGTTCGCGCATTTTTATACGTGTTATAAAGGCGTTCTGCCAACCGCAGCATCATCAGTGTGGCCCGACGCAAATCGTCTGCCGTCCAAACGGATGCGTGCCGAAACACCATGGCGGCTCCGGCAAATGTGGCCATCTTGATACCGGCGCTCAAATCATTGTGTGTGATCCAATCGCGCCAATCGCGCTCCTGCGGGTTAGCACCCGGCCACAATGTGGGCACAAACGAATCCACCTGCTCAAAATAACCGCGCAAATGCCCGGCAAAAGAGGCAACAAATTTTTCATCCCGCGTGACCCCATAACCGCGAATCAACGGATTGGCCCATTCCCAATAATGCCACCCGGCCCAATTCATACTGCGCGTGGGATTGCCTCCCCAATCCATAT
>CAXNEV010000017.1:0-17934 GCA_964200925.1 Candidatus Latescibacterota bacterium
TATACCAATTTATAGATCCGCGAGCTTCACATCCTGACCCGTTCGGGCCGATTCGTAAATGCCGAGAATGAGATCAACAGCTTTGCGCGCACTTTCGCCGGTGATGTAAGGATCGCGGTCTTCTTTGATGGCATGGATGAGGTCGTGTATGAGAAAAACATGCCCACCCGCGGTAATGGCTTTGTTGTCGCCCACCGTGCCTTCTTCTTCTACCTTTGGAGGGCCGGCCGTGCGGTCTGCGCGACCATCTTCTTCATTGGTCACAGTCCACCGCGTAATACTGGTGCCGCTGACGGTGATCGTGCCATATTTGCCGTGCAATTCAATGCGACGCGCTTCGCCAGGGTTGCACGAGGTGGTGCCTTCAATCACGCCGTATGCACCGCCTTTGTATTTCAGACATGCCACAGCCGTGTCTTCCACCTCAATGTCGCGCACCTTGTGTTCGGCGCGTGCAAAAACCGACTCAACCTCGTCGTTCATCAACCACAGCAACAAATCCACCCCATGCACGCCCTGATTCATCAATGCACCGCCCCCATCAAGCGCCCATGTGCCGCGCCAGCCCGCGCTGTTGTAATAGGCCTGGGAACGATAGTCTTTCATGTAACCATCGCCCAATGTCATAGGGCCAAGAATGCCTTGTTTGATGGCCTTGTGTACGCGAATCATATCGGGAGATGTGCGGCTCTGAAACACACAGCCGAGTTTGACATTCTGGTCGCGGCAGGTCTGGATCATCTCAGTCATGCGATCCCGATTGATGTCGAGCGGTTTTTCGCAAAACACATGCTTGCCCGCCTGAGCAGCGGCAATCACCCCATTGTTATGCAGGCCCGATGGCAGGCAAATACACACAATATCAACGTCGGGATCGGCGACCAATTTTTCGTAATCTTTGTAGTATTTCATCACCTTGGATTCTTCGGCAAACGCTTTCCCTTTGTCTTCATCAATGTCACACACCGCCACAATTTCGCCTTCTGTATTGGCCTCAATGGCTTTGCGATGCGTGGGTGCAATAACGCCACATCCCAGAATGCCGAACCCGAATTTTCCATTTCTCATCACGATCTCTCCATGAATTAAAAATGTTGTTGTAAAACCCCGTAGTGACTTCCAATGTAATGCGCACAGACATAGAAGTCAAAGACTGAAACCAGCATTTTTGTCCAACACTTTTTATGTGTCTCCCCATCCTTATCCCATCATTCAAATCTTGACTTGCCCTGTCAATTTCCACATAGATAGGCATCAAAGTTTCACCAAACAAAGCAACATGTTATAGGGAGAGATCATGAACGAAAAATACCAGATCCTGAGCGAGACCGAGCAAGGGCGCCAGAAAATCCGCGACATCAAAGTGATGATGTTGCAAGGACCGCGCAGCTACACGCTGGTAAAGGTCATTGCCGAAGACGGCCTCTACGGGATCGGCGAGGCATACGGCAGTCCGGGTGTGGGAACGAAGGAGCAGATTGAGGCGATCAAACCGTCTCTCATCGGACGGGATCCCCTATCCATCGATGTGCTCTACACCATGATGGGGCAAAATCCGAATCCGGGAACCGGTTGGGCGGGTGCCAGTCGCACAGACGGCTCGGCCCACGCCCTGATGCGGGCCGCCAGCGGAATCGAGATGGCGCTGTGGGACCTGGCGGGAAAAATCCTAAGGGTTCCGTCAACCGTGCTGCTGGGCGGGAAGTTTCGCGACAAAGTACGGGTCTATGATCACGCACGGCCACGAGACATTCTCGACCGGGCTTCATGTCAGGAGTGGGCACAAAAAGTAAAGGAAGACCCGGCTGGTTTCACGTGCCACAAGTTTGGTTTTCCACACACAACACCGCAGACCGATGTTGGGCGCGATCTGGCCAATCGGGTGCTGACCGTTCGCGAGTTGCGCCAGATCGAGGAGGGTTTTGCCAACTGCCGCGAAGCGCTCGGTTGGGACCACGACATCATGGTTCATTGCCACTGGGAATACGACGTGCGCACCGCGATTCAGATTGCAGAGGCTGTGGCACCGATCAAGCCGGTGTGGCTTGAAGACGCCATGATCGTGAACCATTCGGACAGTTGGAAACGGCTAACAGCCAGCTCTCCGGTTCCAATTTGCACAGGTGAAAACCTGTGGCGGCGACAAGAGTTTGCAGACTTCATCGTCCACCAGGGATGCGATATCCTTCATCCGGATTTGCGCAACAGCGGCGGCTTTCTGGAAAACAAGCGCATTGCCGACATGGCAGAAGTGTGGGGCATGCCAATGGCGACGCACAACACGGGCAGTCAACTCAACACCTGGGCAACGTGCCAGTGGGCGGGATCCATTCGCGACTTTATCGCGTGTGAAACGGTCACCGGAAAAGGCGGCTGGATGGACGAATTGCTGATCCTCGATGGGCCCTATATCGAAAACGGGTATCTCAGGATCACGAATAAGCCGGGCTTCGGCGTCGATCTGAATCCAGACGTGGCCCAGGCCCACCTATCAGAAGGCGAAACATGGTGGGGCTGATATTGGATGGATGATGCCATACCTGTGAAAGGAAAATGAATGGACACATTTGAAGGTCGTCCGGGTGCATACCGGGGGGTCTGGTATTGCTGTGGTCAGGCCACCCTGCTGCCGGGAAAAACCTATGTTTATTCAGGCCCCATGGCCACATACTCTGCCTGGCACCGACCCATGGCGGTCTATGTGCCAGAAAAAGAAAAAACCTTCTTCGTCTTTGGAGATGCAAACAATGCACCGGCCATCGGTTGTTATGATCATCAAACCGCGCGGTTTCAACAACCGATCGTTCTGGGAAACAATCCCGATGGCGATGCCCACCGAAATCCTACACTTCTGATAGATCATGAAGGATATCTCTACGTATTCTATGGGGCGCATGGGCGCACAACGCGTACGCTGCGATCAAAACATCCTTACGATATGTCAGAGTGGACAACATGCGCCGACATTTTGGACACGACCTATCCACAACCCTGGGAATTGCTGCCGGGAGAAATGTTTGTTTCCTATCGGGGAGGCGGTGCCAGAGAGGGCACATGGTGGCGCATTCGGAAATCCATAGACAAAGGACAGTCATGGGAGGAGCCCAAAGACCTCGTAGCCTTCGATCAATGTGCGGTTTATGGCGTTACAATAGCCGCATCGGGAACTTTTCCCCGGCGGGTTCATTTTACCTGGTCGCGGCTGGGGGGCGGCACAGAAGAAGAAAAAAAAACCAAACATCTCTGGGCAAGGCGCTATAACGTCTATTATGCATATTCAGACGACGGAGGAACCACCTGGCGCAAAAGCGACGGAACGCCCTACACCCTTCCCATTACCGAAGACACAGCAGAAAAAATCTACGACTGTGGACAACGGGGCGTCTGGCTCAAAGACATCCAGCTCGACCCGGCTGGAAATCCGTGTATTCTTTTCCTGGACGCAGACCCGGCAACCTATGAAAGCCAGTGGAAATTTTTGCGACAAACAGACAAAACCTGGCAACTGTCCGAACTGACAACCAGCGATCACATGTACGACGACGGCGGCATCGTTATCTTACACAACCAGGACTTTCGCGTCTATGCACCCACAACAAACGTCCAGCCGCACGAAGACGGAGGAGACATTGAGGAATGGCAATCTGTGGACGGGGGGAAAACATGGCATCATGGCAAAAGCCTGACCCGTGGATCGCGCTATTCGCACAACAATGTGAAAGTCGCCTTTAATCACCAGCAGAGCAACGGCGATTTCCGGGTATTTTGGAGTTACGGAGACTCCCTTTTTCCGCCTGAACAAACCGAAGTGCTTCTGTATTGTTATGGCGAAACCCTGATCGCTCCGAGGCAAATCGAAGGATAAATTCATTCCTTTTTTCAGAGGGTCGGACAAAATTCGGTTTGCATTCAATATGAGACCCTATTGGCCCGGTATAAGACCAAACGACAGGCTGTAGGGGCATCCCTATGTGGGCACCCACCAGCCGGTCTGCCCCTACGGTTGATTGTATAGGAGATGCCGGGCCTGTAACGCCTTTTTTATTTTGTCAGACTCTATTTTTCATGCATGAAAAATCCCCCAATTGTCCGACCAGACAATTGGGGGATTGTGTTTCCAAACACAGTTTTTGTCGCGAATTAAACCATCGTCTTCAACTTTTCCAAACACTTGGCATATCCCACCGACCCTTCTTTGCCTTCGTATTCCACACACCAGGTGCCTTTGAATCCCGCATTTTTTAACGCCTTAATCGCACGCGGAATATCAATTTCTCCTTCGCCAATCACTTTGCCCTGATAGGTGCCCCGCGTACCTGTGCCATCTTTAATGTGGACGTGTTTCACATAGGGTGCAACCGTTTCATAAAAACGGCCCACCGTTTCCAGATCATGTCCTGCCCAGCGATAATTCATCGTATCCATCGTTGCACAAACATAAGGCGAATTCACTGTTTTGAACAATCGCACCTGCAAATCGGCATCATTGGTCACCAGCCCGTGATTGTCCACCGCCAGATAAATTTGATCGCGCTCAATAAATGGCAAACACCGCTTCAAACAGCCCGCCATCGCTTCCACGTGTTTGGCTTCTGGCACGCTGTCTTTTGGCCGACCGCCTTCTGTGCGCAAAACATTTGTCCCCAAAATCTGGGCGATTTTGCATACGCGTTCCATGCGCTTCACTTCGCGATCAATTTCGGCTTCGTCCAGATAAACAAAATCATTGGCCGCAGTCAATGCACACACTTTGATTCCTGCCGCATCGAGTTTTTTGCGCACCCCTTCGGCACGCGCCTCAGGATTGGTTTCATCTTTGGGCCAATAATCAGTTAAAAACAACTCCACCGCATCAAAACCCGTCTTTTTGACATAGGCAATAAATGCATCCAAACCATCCAGATCGGGTTGATTGTAATGAATAAGGCCAAACGACGACATGATCATCACTCCTGAATAAAGGATAAAATACGTCAAATCTTCACATACAAACACTCATTTCCCCTCTCCATCTTCAGTCCCCAGCCGCCCACCTCCTTTTTACGGGTTTGCCATGCGAATCACAAGATCTGCTGCGCCCAGATGTTGATAAGACGATTTCAAAAATGCCTGCAACAACCCATCCGACGTCAAATCGGACGTATCAATCTGAAACTTCTTTTTGAAAATCGAACGGCGAAATTCTTCCTGAAATTCTTCCTGAACATCGGCAATGTCTTTTTTTGGCACAATGGAATATTCATGCGGATCGGCTTTCATGCGTTTTTTAATGACCTCGGCCTTGCAATTGAGCAATACCAGCATCGCATCATCGGGCATATCCTTTTCCCACGACTGTGGATTTTCCACCGCCCGGCCCAGATCGGGATAATAATAACGCGGCCCATAAACCGCTTCTTCAATGTGAAAACCCGTCAACAATATATGCTCGTATTTATTGATCAAACGCACATGATAGGCAATTTGAAACCGCTGAAACCGCTCTTTGATCGGCTGCGGAATTTCCGTCATCGCCTTTTGATCGGCCGGATCTCTCAGCGTCTGCTGATCGGGCACGCTGAAGTGGTCATCCATATGGTGATTGATTCCACGCGCCTGTCCCCATTTTTGAATTGCACTGGCCAGCGTAGATTTGCCAGTATATTCTGTGCCCACAATAATCACGCGCATAACAGGCTCCTTTAATCAAGAGATGAAAATACGACATTGTTTTATTCGATACATCTGTAAAATAAGCACTCAAGCATAAATAATAGTGAATTTTGAAATCAACCTCTCATATATCACCAGTCATTATCCCATTTTTTAAACTAAAGTTTTATCACATCATTACAGGATATACACACCTGCAATGCTCACTGTCAATAAACACGCGATATAGGAACGGATTTTCCGCGCGATTCCCATCGCAACACACTTTGCAACACTTCTGAGCCTGACAGGCCATCTCAACAGATGCATCCTGTGGGGATGCGGACCAAACAAGACCCGCGAAGCGGGTCTTGTTTGGCATAAGCGGCGCAGCCGCGAGTCAAATCAGCCCTCCCGGCGCGTGAGGGAACGACTTTTTATTGACGGTATCAGACGTTCAAATTATTCACGTCTTCTTATCGTTACAAACCGGGAGGGGTGGGGTTGTGTGTGACACGGTTCGCGCCAGCAAAAGTAGGTCGCCGAAGGCTTACAAAAATGTGATAAAAGATAAGTTTTTTAAAGGGGATTTCAACCCATAACAACTTCCGCAAATGGCCAATATATCCAATTATTTTTGCTCATGAACTTAATGCAGGTTTTTTTCCATGACATTTTGCCAACATCAACTTCCCTCTGACAGAACCCGCATCATCGCCCGAATGCGATCCCCATCTGTCACACGCCTTGTGTATTCATCTGCTGAATCTGTACCCATTGTGCAGTTTAAATTGCGAAACCGCATGAGGCTGTGTTTTTCGCTGCGGGCCGAAAAGTGAATTTCTTTTGCCCCCGAACGCGTGACAATCTGCTTGATGTTGTTTTCGTTTATGCCACCGCCCGGCATCACGGTTATGCGTCCTGCTGAACGGTTGACCAATTGGATGATGGTTTCCAATCCTGCTTCTGCCGAACGATGCCCTCCCGAGGTCAGCACGCGATCCACGCCCAAATGTATCAACACATCCAGTGTTTCAAACAGATCGCGCGTCATATCACATGCGCGGTGAAAGGTTACGGACATTGGGTGTGCGGCTTCTATCAATTCGCGCGTCCGCTCCACATCCACCGTTCCATCAAGCGTCAACACTCCAAACACAACCCCATTCACCCGCTGTTCCCGCGCAAAAACAACATCACCGAGCATCGTTTCAAATTCTGTTGAGGAATAATAAAAATCGCCACCCCGAGGTCGGATCAATACATGAACAGGCAAATCAACTTGCTGTTTTACCTGCTGAACCAGTGCCGCACTCGGCGTAATCCCACCTTCATTCAAACTGCCGCACAACTCAATCCGGTGAGCACCTGCTTTTTGTGCGACGAGTGCCCCGTCCAAGGAATCGACGCATACTTCACAAATCACAGCACTCATGACAAATCAGCACGGTATTGGGTTACTGCATTCCAGTTGATTTCCACACCCAGCCCTGGTTTGTCTGACAATGTAATCGCTCCGTCCTCTGCAACGGGTTCGCCATTCCACAACAACCAGAGATATTCATTCACATACGGCGTGCCAGAAGGTGGGGGAAAGTATTCTGCAATCGGTGAATTCAAATGCGACATGATCAGGTGATAATTATAACACCGCCCCCCGTGCGGATATACGGGCAAATCGTCGTAAAATGCCGTTAGGGGCGTTACAATCACTCGACCTTTTCCCCGCGAGGCGGGTTTGCCCAATGAGCGAATGGGAATGGTTTGAACCTCGGTGATTTTCACGAACCTACCCCTCAGCCCCCTTCCTGCGAGGAAGGGGGAGATGATGAGTTAGGAGACAATGGGTTATTCGAATGGTTGTTTCCCTGTTTTACCGATCTGGCCCTCACCCTCGATCCCTCTCCGTTTGCGGGATGATGGATGGTTGTGAGGGTAAGCAGCAAAAGACTTACACCTTGAAAAGCGGTTTGAGATCTGAAAGTACAGCATCCAGTTCGCGATGGTCGCCATCGTCCAGTCGGGTGGCACCGGGGTTGCGCATATGGGTGGTTGTAAACACCCCGCGTCGAACCAGCACCTCTTTGCACACGCGCAGGCCCAATAACCAGGTCAAATTGATCAGCGGCAACAACTGATTAAACACCTGCCGGGCCTTTTTGTGATCCCCGCTTTGATAAGCATCCCACACCTGCACATACACATCCACCACATGCGCCGCAGGCATAAAACCCGTTGCCCCGCGCTCAATTTCCGAAAACATCCACCGGCCATGCGCCCCGCCAAAAATGCCTTTGCACCTATGGCCCACTGCTTTCACTACCGCACTGATATGATGGGCACTGGGATCGTTTTCCTCTTTGATATATTCAACCTGTGCAATCTCATCAATCAACCGCTTAATCACCACAGGTCCCATGGGCGCAAGCCGTGAATGCTGCACCATGACCGGAAGTTGCGAGGCATCGGCAATGGCTTTGTAATAATCCATCAACTCGTCCTGCGTGGCAGGTGTGATATAAGGCGGCAGGGCAATCACCACATCTGCGCCCATTTTGGCCGCATGATGCGCGTGTTCGGCGGCTACGGGTGCACTGGGCCCGGCAACACCAGCCACCACGGGAATGCGCCCGGCTGCTGCATCTACAACCACTTCCAAACTCGTATGGCGTTCGCGATCCGACAAATATTGAAACTCGCTGCCCAACACCGGAAAAACCAGGCCGTGTGCGCCTGTATCAATACAAAAAACCACTTCGCGTTTGAGAATTTCCAGATCAATCCTATTGTGGTCATTTATCGGCGTTTGCAAAACGGGGAAAATGCCTTGCATAAGAGATCCCTCAAATCAAAAAAAAAGACAATCGTAAGTCACGAGTCAATTTGAACTCTGAATTTTGAACTCGCGACCCGCGACGACATTTATATGTTTACATCCCCAACCGCACGGGAGCCGATTGATAGGGTTGCAGCCAATCCTCTGGAATTTGCAATCCAAAACCCGGCCCGGGTGGCAAACCCAGTTGCCCATTTTTGGGCATCGGCGTGCCCGGTGTGGTGCGATAACAGCGCCGACCCGATTCAGACGGCGAACCAATATAACACTCCTCAAACGGCACACCCGGATCGGATGCCTGAAACATCTCAATCAACGGCGTATTGGGCATGGCGGCTGTCCAGTGTTGTCCGTACAAATTGTTTGCACCCGTATGCAAACACATGGGAATGCCCGCCGAATCGGCCACATGCGCCAGCTTCATCGCTTCGGTAAACCCGCCAATCCAGTGCAAATCGGCCTGAATCAAATCCACCAGCCGATCTTCTATCGCCCGAATGCCCGGCCAGCGCGTGGCCCAGTGTTCACCCGTTGCCATCGTTTGCCAGGGCACCCGTTGCCGAATCGCCTTGAGCCCTTTCCAATCGTGTGGCACCAGCATCTCTTCCATCCAGGCCATGCGAAATGGGCGCAGCGCCTCGCACATTCGCACGGCATAATCCATGTCATAAGCCATCCAGCAATCGAGCATCAAATCGGCATCCGGCCCAATGGTCTCGCGCGTTTTGGCGATCAAATCCACCGTGCCATCAATGCCTGCCTGTCCATCCACCACACCATAGGGCCGCGCCAGTTTGAATTTCTTAAACCCCAGCTTCAATCCCCAATCCACATCGTTGCCCGTCAAATAAACCGGCATCGATGATCGCGCAGGTCCACCCGCCAAACGATACACCGGTTGATCGAGCACTTTGCCCCACAAATCCCACAGCGCCAGATCAACCCCTGCAACAGCTCGTGCCGTTAACCCTTCATTGCCATAAGACAACGTGCCGCGCCAGAGCCGGTCATTGCACCGGTCAATGGCCCCCACTTCTTCTCCCAAAATCAACGGGGCCAAACACTCCCGAATCAATACCGCCGCCACATTGCCCGTATCCGTACACCCCAACCCCCACGAGCCATCATCGGCCGTCACCTTGACCCAGATCACATCGCCCGGTTCCCGACGCGGAATGGGCGGATCGTATTTGCTTCGCGGCGTGGCTTGTTTAAACACCGTGCGCCAGCCATCGCGCCACGGCTTTGTGCCCTTTTGTGTCGGCGGTGGTGGCACGAGCGTGTAAACATCAACGCTGACAATTTTGAGGGTTTTCATAAAGATCTTCTTTCCATTGTGGTTTCTCACGCCTGACACAACTCTGCAACAAGTTTTGCGTTTTCGCTCAGCTGATCGTTGAATTTTTGATACATGCCCACCAGCAACGCATCGGTGGGCTTGATATTTTTCAGGGCAAACGTAAATTCCTCCCGAATCTGATTGGCAGATCCCACCGCGCGGCCCGCCGCCAGCACTTTAAATGCAATGCAGGGTTTGGATGCCCGGCAAATCACACTGCACATGCGGTCGCGATGCTCGCGCAAATAAACCTCACCCAAAGGGGCATAACCAAACCGGCGTTCAAACGTTTCTCTCGCACCGGCCAAATTGTAAAGGGCGGCCATATAATAATCCACGTCCCAATCCTGATCTTCAGCCGTTTCAATAATGCGAGGATCATGAACCGATAATCCAACCAGCACACCCGTATCGCGAATGCGTTTGAGAATATCGCGCAAATGATCCAACCGCCCTTCGCGAAAACACCGCCCGGCCACCCCGCTGCCGTGGGGTGCCATGCCAATGGGTTTGTATTTGGCCGCCTCAACTACCCGTGATGGATCGTCATACCACTGAGCGCCCGCACTCAAACACAACCATTGAATGTTCCCGCCTTCATCCCGGTAACGCTGAAGATCCGATGCCGACCGTTCTGTAAACGTATTTTGCCAGGCCGTAATGCCCACTTCTTCAGCCCGGCGCAAGGTTGCCATAACCTGATCAGAACTGTTGGCTTCTTTTTGATGTTGCGACAAAAGCTGGTTGAAATGCGAATACCCGTAAATGGGATTATCGCCCATGATCAATCGACTGATGTGATGTTGGCCAAGAGAGATGGAAGGCAATGTCATGATTTTGATCCTTATTGCAGATTATCAGCATCCGATAGCCAGTTGTGAGAATCTCTCATCATTTCTTTCGTTTTTTTGTCGTTGTCCTGCTGGCAAATTCACCAGCACCTGCGGTGCGCAGCGCATGAGGGCACCCGTTTTTGTTTTTATCAATGAAAAATGACTACGAGGATACCCAAAAAAACCAGAACGCCGCCGAGGATCAGGTTTTCGCTGCGTTCGAGCCAGGGCAATTCGAGGTGCTGCATGCCGGCAAAGGTTAGACCTGTAAAGATCATCATGCCTGCCAGTGTGCCAATGGCCAGAACAATGGATAGAATCGCAAAAGCCATCCACCCATAGGGCAGGGCTGTGAAATAGATGGGTAGAAACCCTTCGCAGGGTGAAAAAGTAAGCAGGGCAATCAGAGAGGTGACGGCAACGGTGTCGGGTGAGAATCGCTTGCCGGTTTCTTTTTTTGCGGGATGATCGTGATCATGGTGTGAATGGTCATGATGTCCGTGCGAATGTTCGTGATGATCGTGACCAAAACCCGGAATGTGAAGATGACTGTGTCCAATGCCTCGAAAATATTGCACGATATAATAGAGGCCGAACAGGATCAAGATGCCCGATGCCAGAGGTTCTGCCCAGGTTTCGATATAGTCTGAAAGGGCAAGCCCCATGCCGACAATCAGGATACCGAGCAGGGTGGTGATGGACACATGTCCACCGCCTGCCAGCACAACGATGGACAGGGTTTTGCCCAGGGGCCATTTTTGAGCGCGGCCCGCCAGTACAAAAGGCAGCCAGTGGTTGGGCAAAATGGCGTGAAAAAAGGATACCGACAAACCGGCAATGATCAAACTGGTGTAAACGTCCACGAAGATTCCCCTGTTTTGCAAAATGTTAGTGTGCCGATAAGATTATCTGAGATTCTACAAGATAACATTTCTTGCACCATTGTGCTATTTGTATGTTGGTGCATTTGTTAGAGGATCTTTTTGTGTATTTCCCGATTTGTCGAACAGAAGATAAAGCAGGGGCAAAATGAACAGGGTTAAAATGCTCGATGTGATGACACCGCCAATGACAACGGTGGCCAGCGGGCGTTGCACTTCTGCGCCAATTCCTGTCGCAAGAGCCATGGGAATAAAACCGGCCGCGTCGGTGATGGCGGTTGCCAGAACAGGGCGCAATCGCTGGCTGGCGGCGCTGAATACGGCTTCTGTGCCCTGTTTTCCCTGCATGAAAAATTGGCGTATGGCCGAAACCATGATCTGGCCATTGAGCACAGCAATGCCAGAAAGGGCGATAAAACCGACTGCGGCACTGACACTGAAAGGCATGCCTCGAAAATAGAGCGCATAAACACCCCCAATGAGGGCAAAGGGAATGCCAGTGTAGATCAATAAAACATCGCGCATATTTTTCAGGCTGAAATACAACAGGAAAAACACAAGCAGAAGGGTGGCGGGAACCACAAACATGAGCCGTTTCCGGGCGTGCTCCAGGTTTTCAAATTGGCCGCCCCAGGCGATGATATATCCTTCTGGCAGGGGTATTTCGGTTTCGATGCGCTTTCTGGCTTCTTTGACAAAAGAGACCACGTCGCGGCCTACTACATTGCATTGCACGCGAATGAGCCTGCGGCCCCATTCGCGGGTGATGGTGGCGGCTCCTTCGGTGTTGTGAATGGTTGACAGGGTGCGCAGCGGAAGGCGCTGGCCACTTTTGGTGGGGATAAGGATATTGCCCAATTTTTCGGCATTGTGGCGGTAGGCATCGGGAAGGCGCACAACCAGATCAAAATGCCGCTGGCCTTCATAGATTTCACCCACGGTGTGCCCGCCAATGGCCTCGACAAATTCAAGCACATGTTTGGCCGGTACGCCGTTTCGAGACAGGGCTTCCTGATCGACCTGCACTTGTAACAAGGGTTGGCCAATTAACTGGTCAACGGCAATGTCTGATTGGCCTGGAATTTGTAATAAAATGCGTTGAATGTCGTCGCTGATGCGAATAAGCTGGTCAAAATCATCGCCATAAATTTTGATGCCCAAGTCAGATCGAATGCCCGAAATCATTTCATTGAGCCGCATTTCTATGGGTTGGGTAAAGACCATGTTTTGACCGGGCAGATCGGCAAGCTCCTGTTGCATGGCCATAACCAGTTCAGCCTGACTGGTGGCCCGTGTCCAGGTTTCTCGCGGGGTGAGGGAAATGAAAATGTCGGTTAACTCGGTGCCCATAGGGTCGGTGGCCACTTCGGCTGTGCCAATGCGGCTCCAGACATGTCGAATTTCACTGGGGAATTTTTTTTTGAGCAATTGTTCAATGCGGGTGTTGGTGTCCACAGATTGTTCAATGGCAATGCCCGATAGGCGGATGGTGTTGATGGTAATGGCCCCTTCGCTGAGCCGGGGCAAAAATTCGCCGCCCAGCCGAGTGGTCTGCCAGGCTGTGAGTATGAACAGGATTGCCATAAAGGTGAGGGTGAGTCCTTTTGTGCGGACCACAAGGTTCAGCAATTTAGTGTACAAAGGCCCCACCGTGCGTTCAAACAAATCGCGGTGGGGTTTGGATGGCAAAAAATAATAACCAATGACGGGTGAAAATGTCAAGGCAATGAGCAATGCTCCGAGCAGGGCAAAGATGAATGTCCAGGCCATGGGTTTAAACATTTTGCCTTCGATGCCCTGGAGGGTGAGAATGGGAAAAAAGACAATGACAATGATGCCGATGCCAAAAACAATGGGGCGGCTCATTTGTTTGCCCGATGCGATGATGGTTTCGAGCCGTTCGGCGGGGGTGAGTTTTCTGCCGAGTTGTTGGGTTTTTTCGGTGAGGTTGCGCATATTGGCTTCGGTCATGACTATGGAGCCATCGATGATGATGCCAAAATCGATGGCTCCCAGGCTCAGGAGGCTGGCGGCAATGGCAAAGTCGTACATGCCCAAAATGGCAAAGAGCATGGACAGCGGAATGACCACGGCGATTAACAAACCCGCCCGCAACTTGCCCAGCACCAAAAACAAAATGAGAATGACCAGTACGGCACCGGCGATGAGGTTGTATTGCACGGTTTGAATGACGGACCGGGTGAGTTCGGTGCGGTCATAAACGACATCGGCCTGGATGTCCGGGGGCAATGACCGGCGCACATTGTCCAGTTGGGTTTTGAGCCGTTCGGTGACAGTTTTTCCGTTTTCACCCATTAACATAAATGCCAGTCCCAGCACCACTTCCCCACGGCCATCAGCGGTGACGGCACCCCGGCGAATTTCCCGGTCAATTTTGACTTCTTCGACAATGTCGTGAATGTGGATCGGGTTGCCATTGTAAGATGCAATGGTGATGTTTTTGATCTGATCAATGGTGGTCACTCGCCCAATGCCATGCACCATTTGTGCGCGTCCACCCGATGTGATGATCCCGCCTCCAACATTTTGATTGTTTGTTTCCAGCGCGTCGAATACTTCGTCAAATGTGAGGCCAAATTTGAGCAAGGCTTCTGGAGACACCACAACGTGATATTGACGCACATCACCGCCCCAGGAATTGACTTCTGCAACACCGGTGACTTTGAGCAATTCAGGTTTGATGACCCAGTCGTGAAGGGTGCGAAGTTCTTCAAGCGTGCGGTTCGGGTTTGTGGATCGGATCACATAGTGAACAATTTCACCCAATCCAGTGGAGATGGGCCCTAACTGGGGGGGTGATATATTGCTGGGCAGTGCCACGCTGTTAATTCGTTCAGAAATGTACTGGCGTGCATGGGCAATGTTGGTGTCATCGTCAAATGTGGCAACAACCTGTGAAAAACCGAATTTGGACACCGACCGCACATCCACAAGGCCTGGCAAGCCGCCGATGGACAGTTCAATGGGCAGGGTGATTTGTTGCTCGATTTCTTCGGGGCTCAGGGCCGGGGCTACGGTGTTGATTTGAACCTGAATGGGTGTGGTGTCGGGAAAAGCGTCAACAGACAGGTGGGGCACGGTCCACAATCCCAGGGCCACAATGACGGCAAAAAGCAACAGCACAAGCAGGCGATTGTGCAGTGAGAAGGCAACGATCTTGTCAAGCATACAGATTCCTTTTGCGATCACTCGTCAACACAACCTGCACCGAGTTTTGATTTTAAAAATTCCGACATGACCATAAAACTGGCTGTGGTTACCACCTGATCGTCAGTGTGTAATCCCGACGTAATTTCGACCCCATTTTCCTGTGTGTTTCCCAACACAACGCGCCGAAGGGCAAAAAGGTCTGCGGCCTGTTTGACAAAAACAAAGGGTTTTTGTTCGTGGTGTTGAATGGCATGGCGCGGAATGAGCAAACCCAGTCGTTTTTGGCTGGCGATCACTTGCGCCCGGCCAAACAAACCCGCTTTGAGACGGTTTGCACCATGTGTAATGAGGGCTCTGGCATGCATGAGGCGGGTGCGTTCGTCAATGGCGCTATCGATGTAGGTGATTTTTCCAATGAACGTTTCACCGGGCAGTTCGTTGAATTGTGCTTCGACAGATTGATTGATATGGAGTTGGGAGATTTTGTCTGCTGGAATGGACAATATGAGCCAGTGGGTTGTTAAATCTGCCAGGGTGAACACCGGTTCTCCTGGTGCAACGGCTTGTCCGATGACGGCTGTTCTGTCAATTAACGTGCCGCTAAAAGGGGCCCGAATTTTGAGCAGGGCAGACGTGTTTTCGGTGTGTTCAATTTCTGCAAGGGTGTCTTCTGATAAACCCATGTTGAGCAATTTTTGGCGTGTATTGTGCACTTCAAGCCGGGCCATGCGATAGGCGGCTTCGGCTTCTATAAAATCTTTTTGTGCGGCAATGTGTTCTTCCACGAGTTTCTTTTCGCGTTTTTGCGTTTCGTCTTTTACCTTCATGTTAACAAGGGCAGACAGATAGGTGCTTTTGGCTGTGGCTACTTCTGCCGAATTAATTTCAACAAGGATATCTTCAGTCTGTACCTGATCACCCATGTCGGCATAAACGCGACTGACTACGCCGCCGGTTAAAGGCGTGATTTTGGCCAGGGTGCTTTTGTTGTATTGCGTTTCGCAGATGACATTTAATCCCGGCAAGATTTCGGCGGTTTTGGGTGTGTCGGTGTGAATGCCTGATTTTTCGGCTGAAGCAGTTGATGGAAAGCGCACCAACAAACTTTTTCCGGGTGTCAGGGTGGCGGCCAATTGGGGCTGGCAAATGCCACATTCCATTTCGGGAACGCTGTGTTCGTTGCAAAACAGGGCAGGTGATGCAGCAGATGTGGCAGTGGTATCTCGACTGTTGGGTGTAGATGGTTTCAAGTTGGGATTGCACAGGAAACACTCGTCTTCATACAGAAAGTGTTTGTTGCAATAGGGCCGGTTTTTGTCTTCCAATTCTGGATGGCACAACCAGCATCGGTCTTCATAACGGGCATGTTCGTTGCACCACAAACGCCCTTTGTCGCGTTTGTCGGGGTCGCAAATAAAACAGGTTTCGCCCGGTTTTGCATGGGTGTGTGTGGCTGTGGTTGCCAGGGTGTGTTCATGGCCCTGGTGTGTTTGTTCGGCGTTGTGCTCTTTGCATGCAGACAGGGTAATGAGGATTGCAATTAGCCCAATGAGGACGGGCAACTGTTGCGATCTATATGGGAATAACTTCATGGCTGGTCTCCATAGTTTGTTTCGACCGGGATATGATTTTGTCCGGTTGCATGCATCCATTGGATTTGGGCAGAGCGGTATTCAAAGAGGGTTTCGACGTATTCGGTTTGTATTTCGACAAGTTCTTTTTGCGCTTCAAGCAGATCCAGATAGGTGGCTTTGCCCTCTTCATAACTGCGGCGTGCCATGTGATAGGCGGCTTCTGCTGTGGGAAGGATGTGGTTTTTCATCCAGGTCATGCGTTCGGTTGCCCCCTGCAAGGTGAGGGAGGCAGCGGTTGTTTCTTGTTCTATGCGCTGTTTGAGGTGATCGCGTTCGGCAAGGGCCTGGTGCAGGCGGGCCTGTGCTTCGGCAATATCTGTTTTTTGTTGAAACAAGGCCCAGACGGGCAGTTCCAATGCAAATCCCGTGCGCCAGAATTTTTGTTGTCCTGCCGGGCTGTTGACGGTTTGACGCGATAGGCTGATGGAGATATCGGGCACCAGAGCGGCAACGGAAGCTGCTTGGGCGGCTTTGAGGCTGGCAAGGTTTTTTTCGGCCCCTTGCAAATCGCTGCGCTGGAAATATGATGTCTGTGAGTTGGGTGGAAGAATTTCTGTATTCAAACTGTCGGATAAGACGATTGGGGTATCTGCCTTCTGGTTTAACAGGATATTGAGCGCGGATTGCGCCAAATAAACAGCATGTTGTGCCTGAGTGCGGTGATTTTCCAGCCGCATCAGGGCCACTTCGGCACGCATGACATCCAGTTTGGGCACATCGCCGAGAGCAAAGCGCTTTTGTGCCCTTTGCAAAAAGGTCTGAGCCAGTTGTACATGGTTATGGGAAAATGCCAGTATCATTATTTCTTTCAGGGTGCGGTCATAGGTTATTTGCACATCGCGGGTGATGTTGCGACGGGTTGTTTCATAAATGGACAGGCGCGTGGCCTGAGCATGGTGGGTTGCCGCACGGTTTTTTTGCCACCATTTTAAAGGAAAAACCATGCGTTGTGTGATGCCCAAATCGCGTTGTTCATACTGGCCTAAATTGAAGGCCCCTGATAAACCTTCGTATTCCAACTGCAATTCTGGCGCAGGCAGTGCCCAGGCTTGAAGGGTACGGGCCCGTTCGGCTTTCCATGCGGCATGGGCGGCAGTGATTTCAAGGTTGTTTTGCAGGGCAAGTTGAATGGCTTCATAACGGGTTAGGGGTTCGGCTTGTATGGATGTGGTTGTGAGTATGAGACAGATATTGCCGATCCACTTTTTGAGGGGCACAAACATAAAAATCCTCCATAAAGGCTGGCACATGAGTACACCAAAAACGCAACCAGTTTTAGACTTGTGGCCTGAATTGCACTGGAGCGAATGGATTTGACATGCCGATGTTTGTGATGGAGGATCAAATGATCAGAACGGTTGAAAAGACAGTTGGGGGTATCAAATGGGCTGGACATGGAAGGGTGAGGCGGGGTATTTCTGAGGATAGGCAGACACACTTGAGATGTGCGGGAAGAGATAAGAGCGGCAAAAACAGGCGAACCTGGCGTTCCTGATGAGATGTTCTGAGGGTATCTGTTGTGGGAATTACGTCGTTGCAGGGGCCACAATGGTCTGTTGCCGAACAGGTTTCTGTTGCGAACTGTTCATCGGGACAGGCGGTGTTGCAC
>CAXNEV010000018.1:0-17696 GCA_964200925.1 Candidatus Latescibacterota bacterium
GGCGTTTGCTCAATGAAGAGCTTTTTAATCGGCTGCAAAAACAACATGTCAACATTGTGATTAAATTCGACAGCGAAGAACACCTGCCACTTTTTCAGGGCAGTGGTCCTTATAGTTTATCATCCAAAGGTATGCAAAAACACATTGTGAAACAGAATGTGCCCGTTCAACTAAAAAGCAAAACTCAGCACAATATATTTGATTTGAGTAACAAAATTTGCCAGGGCATTGACCAGTATCCGACAGCCGAATTTTTTTCTTTTAATTTTGATGCATTAACCTCTGAAACTGACCTGCCCCAAGCGCAAACAGCACTCGAAAATCTGGCTGCCTATGTCACTCAGCATGTGTTAAATGGCGAGTCTGCATGGATCGGAAATTTTGAAGATTATATTTTTCAGGTCGCCAACCAAAAGGCCTTTTTTTACCATTGCGGAACAGGGATTCGTTCTATAACAATTGCTCCCGATGGCATGATTTATATCGATCCGCAAAAAACGGTTGTCATTGGCGATATCTGGAAAGGCATTGATCGCAAAAAACAAAAAGCGTGGATTCAAACAACGCTGGTGGAAAACATGGAAGGCTGTGCAACTTGCTGGGCGCGCCAACTTTGTGGCGGAACCTGTAGAACCGCTGCAAAAACAGAGATCTCTGCCGATATGGTTTCGATTCAGTGTGCATTAACCCAACGAACTTATGAATTGGCCATGGCGGTCTGTCTCGATATTTCAGATCGCGATGCGGCGTGTTTACACCGTCGTTATGCCGAGCAAAATTGACTATGAATATTCTTTTTTTTCAAGATACACTCGGGGTAAGCGGCGGCGAAATATGGGCCTCTGATGCCGCTGTTAAACTTCGTCAAAAAGGTCATCATATTGTCATGGGTTGTCCCACGGGATCGTGGATGGAGCGCCAGGCAACCACCCAGCAATTGCCCTATTTTAACTATTTGCCCGAAGAAGCATTTGAGGGCCATTTGCGCTGGCGGTTGTGCGAAATCATTCAAGAAGAAAAAATTGATCTGATTTGTTGTGGCATTCCAGGCATGCGGATTGAAGCGCCCTTGCTTGATGCCGCTATTCGCGAGGCAGGTCGTGGATGCATCATGTTTCGATTGGGTGTTGCCCCCGGTCCCCATTCTCTTGCTCCCGAACGTTTGGGCTTGCACCTTGAAACTGTTCGGGGCATCATTGTTGTTTCACAAGACATCAAAAAACGGCTCACTGAAGCCTTTCCAACATTGCCTCCCAATCGCATTCATGTTCACTACAATGGCGTGGATGTTGAAAAATTCAATCCTGAAACCTATTCATCAAAAGACCGGCAGATCTGGCGTGCATCGCTCAATATTCCAGAAACACATCAGGTTATTGGAACGGTTGGACGTTTGGATCCCATCAAAAATGTTCCCATGTTGATTCAGGCCACAAGCCGCATCCTCACGCACTTTCCCCAAACCACTTTTGTCGTAGCTGGGGAAGGCGCTGAAAAACAACATCTCATTGAAACTGCCCGACAAGCCGGTGTTCTGGAACATTTTCGTTTTCCTGGATTTACAGAAAATGTTCCTTGTCTGTTACATGGTCTTGATATTTTGGCACACACATCCTTTTCCGAAGGTGTGCCCAACGCCGTGCTTGAGGGCATGGCCATGGGCAAACCTGTGGTGGCCACAGATGTAGGGGGAATTCCCGAGTTGATCCAAAATGGTCAAAACGGTATTTTAATTCCTTCAAACGATGTTGAAAAGCTGGCATGGACCCTCTGTGATCTGTTAAAAAATCCGCATAAACAACAAACTTTGGGACAAGCCGCATGCCTCCATGTCAAAACCAAATTGAACCGCCGGATTAAACTTGATGCCCTTGAAACTCTTTTTATCTCAGAAGCCGATCAGGCCCGGATCATGGGTGTGCCCGAACTTTCAAAGACGCCTCAACTTTATGATCTGCCAGATTTTATGGTTAAAAATCCATTTTCTTTTCGCAAAGTTCAAACGCTGAGACATTGATATAAAAAAATAAAAAGCACATGGAGAGATGCGTTTGACGCGAAAATATCTGGAAATTCTCAATTACCATCCGCTGGATTTAAACGACCTTGCAAGGCGCATCAAAAAAGTTCTGACACAATCTGGAGGACGGAAAAAAGGTGCCTCTCGGGGAAAAATTCTCCTGGCAAACAAGTGTATAAACTACCCGGTAAAACTTGGTATTATAAAAAATATAAATTAAATAATAATAATTAGATAAAAAAATAAAGGCGGACAATAGAGTGCTCATTGTCCGCCTTTATTCACATGGTATAAGCCTTGCTATCTACATGGGTGACCAATACAACCACATGGAGATCTTATCATGAAACGGTTTTTCTTTATAGCCCTTATCGGCCTGTATCAGGTGCCGATCTGGGCCTCGTCTGCAGATTCAACATCTGCTGATACGGGTTTTGGCACAACCCCTGATGTGACCGGTATGGTTGTGCGCATGGTGCTTTCGCTTGGCGTTGTTTTGCTGCTCATCTGGGGGGCTGTTTACCTGTTGCAGCATCTATCGGGCAAAGGCATTAAACAAAAGAGTGCCAACTCTTTTATTCGCGTGCTCGACCGCACCTACCTTTCCCCTAAAAAAGCCATTTATGTCATTCAGATTGGCAGTCGATCTCTCGCTGTTGGGGTCACCGATCACCAGATGACCCCGTTAATAGAACTGTCGTCTGAAGAAATCCTCACGGCCTATCCCACACCCATTGCCTCAAACGGCATGCCCTCTTTTGCCAATCTTTTAAAAGATATGAAAACAAAATTCTCTGGAGGGCAGATCTCATGAGCCGTTTCCTCTTTCTGGTTTTTGTGACCTTTCTGTTTTGGTCCATATCCTTTGTTCCAGATGCACAGGCCCAGGGTTTGCCTCGCATCAGCGTCGATGTGGGACAATCGAGCAAACCGGAAGATGCCGCTGTTACGCTTGAAATTATCTTCCTGCTCACTATTTTAACATTGGCTCCCGCGATCCTGATCATGCTCACATCCTTTACGCGGATTGTTGTTGTCCTGTCCTTTTTGCGCATGGCCATTGGCACACAGCAAATTCCTCCAACACAACTTATTGTTGGCCTCTCGCTTTTTTTGACCATGTTTGTGATGGGCCCCACGATGGATCGCGTTTATAATGACGCTGTGACGCCCTATCTTGAAAAACAAATTGACCACAAAGTAGCCCTTGACCGGGCCATGAAACCCATTCGCACTTTTATGCTCAAAAACACCCGGGAAAAAGATCTGGCTCTGTTTGTCAATCTCTCTCGTGAACCCAGACCACGCAATGCCGATGAACTTTCAAATCGCGTTTTAATCCCAAGTTTTGTGATCAGCGAACTCAAAACTGCTTTTCAAATCAGCTTTGTGCTGTTCATTCCATTTATCATCATCGACATGGTGGTATCCAGCACCCTGTTGTCAATGGGTATGATGATGTTGCCACCTGTTACGGTTTCATTGCCCTTTAAAATTCTGCTTTTTGTGCTGGTAGATGGCTGGCATTTGATTGTACAATCTCTGGTGATGAGCTTTAAATAAATGTCGAACGGCTATTGTTGGGTCTTTTTGTCAATTCACAGCGCAATTTTTGTTGACTGCTAAAAAGGATAGGAGTTTCCATTGACCCCCGAATATGTTGTTCACCTTGGCCAACAGTCTATTTATCTGATGCTCTTGATTTCTGCTCCTATGCTTATTGCCGGGTTGGTGGTGGGCCTGGGCATCAGCATTTTACAGGCCGTTACTCAGATACATGAAGTCACCCTGACATTTATTCCCAAAATTCTGGTGGTCTCTTTGGCCTTGTTGATTGCTTTGCCCTGGATGATTCAAAAATTGCTCGATTTTATGACATCCTTAATGCAGCAAATTCCTTCTCTTGTCGGATAACCTCTGTCTGGTTTGTGACTTTTTTATGAATACCACCTATTTAGACGTTTCGGTTGCCCAATTTCAAATTTTTCTGCTGGTCTTTGTACGCACGATTGGGGTTTTGGCAACCGCACCCATTTTTGGCCATCGGGCCGTCATCAGCCAAACCAAGGCTGGATTTGCCTTTGTTTTGGCCATTGCTCTTTTTCCGGTGGTGCCCATCACAATCGAAGTCTCGACTCACCTGATTCCCTATGTTTTTGTCGTTGTGAAAGAACTGGTGATGGGGTTGATGTTTGGTTATGTGGCCCGACTGGTATTTGTGGCCGTTCAATTTGCTGGCGAAATGATTGGCATCGACATTGGTTTTGGGGTGGTCAATGTTATTGACCCGATGTCGGAAGAACAAATCTCTATTATTGGCACATTTAAAAATCTGATCGCGCTGGTTACATTTCTGCTCATCGATGGTCATCATATTGTGATTCAGGCCCTGGCACAGAGTTTTTCTATGGTGCCCCTTGGTGGCATACAGCTCACCGAAATGCTGGCCAAAGGGCTGATTTCTATGACGGCAGGGGTTTTTGTGATGGCCATCAAACTGGCTGCACCTGTTATTGTCGCTTTGTTTTTGACATCGTTGGCCCTGGGCATTATGGCCCGCACGGTGCCACAGATGAACGTTTTTGTGGTGGGTTTTCCGCTCAAGATCGGCGTGGGTATGGGCATGCTGGCTTTTTCATTGCCTCTGTTTCAAACCGTTTTAATTAAACTGTTTAATGATCTAGGACCCAATTTGAGCATCTTGTTACAACAGATGCATAAACCTTAAAGAGAAAAAAGGGAGAAGAGAAAAGAGATCGTTATGGCTTTCTTCCATCTTCTTTCTTCTCGCGGTTATTATGGCTGAAGAATCTTTCCAGGAAAAAACCGAACAGGCAACCCCCAAAAAGCGCGAAGAATCGCGCCGTAAAGGGCAAGTTGCCCGAAGTCAGGAACTCAATTCTGCGGTGGTGCTCCTTTCGGCATTGGGTGGCCTGTATATGCTTGGCGGTGTATTGTTTCACGATCTGGCCAGTTTTACGGCCAGCACCCTTTCTCAAAGCCATACCTTTGAATTTACAACCATGAGCACGCGGTTGTATATGATCGGTTGGGCCAAAGTCTTTTTTGGATCTCTGGGCCCTATTGTGATTGTCATTGGTGTGGCTGCCCTGGCTGTGTCATTGGCACAGGTTGGATTTGTGGTCAATGAAGAAGCTCTCAATTTTAAGTTCAATCGACTGGACCCCTTGCAGGGTGCCAAGCGCATTATTTCGAAACGATCGTTGGTTGAACTGGTGAAAGGTGTTCTTAAAATTGCCATTGTCGGTTATATCAGCTACATCCTGATTGCCCCGGAAATGTCGCGCATGGCCCTGCTTGCCGATGCCAGTGTTGGAGATATTTTCCACTATCTGGGGTATATGGTTTTCAGGGTGGGGTTTTACACATCGCTTGTGTTGTTTATTTTGGCAGTTCTGGATTATGCCTATCAGCGGTGGGAATACAACCAGAGCATTCGCATGACCAAACAGGAAGTCAAAGAAGAATCCAAACAAACCGAAGGCGATCCGCAAATTCGGATGCGCATTCGGTCTTTGCAGCGCGAAAATGCCCGCCGCCGCATGATGGATTCTGTGCCAGAAGCCGATGTGGTGATTACCAACCCCACGCACTATGCGGTGGCTCTTAAATACGATATCGATACGATGGCCGCCCCCAAAGTGGTGGCCAAGGGCCAAAATTTAATTGCACAAAAAATTAAAGAAATTGCCCGTGAAAATAGGGTGCCAACCGTTGAAAACAAACCGCTGGCACAGGCCTTGTTCAAATCTGTCGAAATCGGTCACGACATTCCGGAAGATCTCTATCGGGCTGTGGCAGAAGTGCTGGCCTATGTCTTCCGTTTAAAAGGCAAATAGTTTAAAAACAGCTTTTGGCGATCGGCGATCAGCAAAAACACAGATCTGTGCATCGATTGGAACACAGACGGGTGAAGTTAAAAACGGATATAAAATGAAGACGGCACCCGGAAGAAGTGGAATGGGTGGCCTAAAGCTTGACTAAATAGTAATAATAGCGGTATATTATCGTATCTTGGCCCTTTTGGAGCAGCCAAATGAACAGGTTTTTTGAACAGATTGCCCGTTATACCGATGTGTTGTTTGCCGTGTCCGTTATTGGAATGATCTCGGTGATGATCATTCCGATGCCGCCACCCTTGTTAGACATTTTGCTCACCTGTAATATTGCGTTTAGTGTGCTTGTTCTGGTGATGACCATTTATGTCACCAATCCTCTACAACTGTCTGTATTCCCAGGGTTGTTGCTGGTTTTAACGCTGTTTCGTTTGTCGCTTAACGTGGCCACCACACGGCTTATTCTCGGCGATGCTTATGCGGGTGAAATCATCGAAGCCTTTGGGCAGTTTGTGGTCAAGGGCAATTACATTTTGGGGTTGGTGATCTTTTTGATCATCGTGATCATCCAATTTGTGGTGATCACAAAAGGCGCAGGCCGCGTGGCCGAAGTGGCTGCCCGGTTTACCTTAGATGCCATGCCTGGCAAACAAATGGCCATTGATGCCGATCTCAATGCGGGCCTGATCACCGAAGACGATGCGCGCACCAGACGTTCAAATATTTCACGAGAAGCTGATTTTTACGGTTCTATGGACGGT
Source organism: Candidatus Latescibacterota bacterium (assembly GCA_964200925.1). Taxonomy (GTDB): domain Bacteria; phylum Latescibacterota; class UBA2968; order UBA2968; family UBA2968; genus CAXNEV01. The sequence goes on from CAXNEV010000018.1 coordinate 6,639, forward strand.
GCCAGCAAGTTTGTGCGCGGTGATGCGGTTGCTGGCATTTTAATTACGCTGGTCAATATTTTAGGTGGATTGGGAATTGGCATACTGCAACTGGATATGTCTGCCATTGAAGCTGCCAGAACGTATACCATTCTCACCGTTGGTGATGGTCTGGTGTCGCAAATTCCGGCCCTTATCACTTCGATTGCTGCCGGTATCATTATTACCCGATCAACTTCTGATAACGATTTGGGCAGTGATCTGGGCCGCGAACTGACCGCAAAACCCCGTGCGATGTTCATTACATCTGGTGTTTTGCTGGCTTTTGCCGTTGTGCCCGGTTTGCCCACTTTGCCATTCTTGATTTTATCTGTTTTGACGGGCCTTGTGGGATATCTGGCACATCGCGATCAAGAAAAAGAAAAACGCGCAGACATTGAAGCCAAGAAGCCCGAAGAAAAACGCGAAGAAAAACCCGAAGATTATTTGCATCTTGATCCGCTGGAAATCACACTGGGTTATGGGTTGATTCCGCTGGTAGATCCGGCGCAGGGTGGCGATTTGCTCGACCGCATCACGATGTTGCGCAAATCGACCGCACTGGAATTGGGCATTATCATACCGCCCATCCGCATTCGCGATGACATCACGCTGACGCCCAATGGATATGCCATTAAAATTCGAGGGGTGCGCGTAGCGGGATCGGAATTGCAACCTCGCAATTTATTGGCTATGGATCCCGGTTATGTCGAAGAAGAAATTGACGGAACCAGCACCACAGAACCCGCTTTTGGATTGCCTGCCAAATGGATTTCTGAAACGGTTCGGGAACGCGCCGAATTGCTTGGTTATACAGTGGTTGAACCCCCCGATGTGCTGGCCACACATTTGACCGAGGTGCTCAGGGCACATGCCTATGAAATTCTCACGCGTCAGGATACGCAGCGCCTTATTGACCGCGTCAAAGAAAATAGCCCTGCGATCATTGCCGAATTGGTGCCCGATTTGATGGGGGTGGGTGGTATCCAAAAGGTATTGCAACACCTGCTCAAAGAACAGGTACCCATTCTCGACATCCAGACTGTTTTGGAAACAGTAGCCGATTATGCGCCCATTACAAAAGATCCCGAAATTCTCACCGAATATGTACGCACGGCTCTGGGGCGCACCATTTGTCAAAAATACAAAAACGAGGAAGGCAATATTCCCGTGCTCACCGTGGCACCCGAACTGGAAAGCCAAATTGCCAGTGCCATGCACAGCACACCCAGCGGCATCAAAGTGGCCCTGCCGCCCAATGTCTCTGGCCGATTGCTTGAGCAACTTGCCCAAAACATCGACAATATGGTGGCCAATAACCAGCACCCCGTCATTTTAACGGCTCCCAATGTACGACCAGCTTTTCGCAAACTAACAGAAGCAACGTTTCCCAGTCTGGCCGTTTTATCGTATAACGAAATTGTGCCCGGCGTGGATGTTTATGCCGTGGGCACCGTGGCTCTTGACAATGCGATGGCCGGTGTTGGGGCATAAATGTTGAACATCTTGTAAAATAGGCGACGGCGACTCTGTTGGGATGGGTGGAACGCGATAACGTGTAAATGTTCTGACCTGCAAACGCGATTATTCCTATGTCTATGCGCATTAAAAAATATGTGGCTGACTCGATGCCCGAAGCCCTGAAACAGATCAAGGCAGAATTGGGGCCCAAAGCGGTCATATTAAACACGCGAACCCTGCAAAAAAGTGGCGCATTTGGCCTGGGTAATAAAGGGCAGGTTGAAGTGACGGCAGCTGTGGATACGTCACCGCCATCCAAAAATCCTACCCCCAAAACGCCGTCTGTCAGCGCTCCTGTAGCCTCTAAATCAAATGTGTTGCCGTCTGCTTTGCCCAAACGCCCTGTTCCTGAAGCACCATCGGATGCTGTTTGGGTGGATCGCATTGCCAAAAAAATAGATGGCCTTGAAGCGGTTTTGCGTTCGGGGGCCAAAACAGGTGAAAAGCTGTTGTTGCCCGGTGCTTTGGCCCCATTGGCCCAGCAATTGGAACGCGCAGGCCTGTTGCCTGATCTGGCACAGGATGTGTTAAAAACCATTTTGATCGATCCGGGGCCAACGGGTTTGAAAGATCTTGGCCCTTTGCAAAAACGCGCTGCCGAACTGTTGTCGCGATGGTTTGAAACACCCGTTCCCATTCGTTTGGGCAAAGGTGTGCGCAGCGTGGTGGCTCTTGTTGGGCCAACAGGTGTGGGCAAAACCACGGCTGTGGCGCGTATTGCGGCACACTTTGCCAGCCACAACACCCGCACGGTTATGGTGGCTGCCGATACAGACCGCGTGGGGGGCTTGGAACAAATTCGCGCTTATGCCAGTATTCTGGGCATGCCCGTTGAAGTGGCTTATACACCTGAAGATTTAGGCGATATCATTCGCCAGCGCAAGGATGTGGATCTGATTCTTATCGACACGGCAGGGGCAGGGCCTTTGGCCAAAGAACACTTGTCACACCTGCAGGCCCTGTTTCAAGAAGCCATGCCCAATGAGATACATTTGACCCTGAGTGCTTCTACGGATTTGAACCAGATGCGCGATGTGGTTGCGGCATTTTTGCCATTGGGCATTAATCGGTTGTTGCTGACCAAAATTGATGAAACCGCGCGATTGGGAACCATTTGTACTTTGGCCATTGAAACCAAAATGCCCCTTTCTTATACCACCCATGGCCGTGCTGTTCCCGGCGATTTGCGCCCGGCCGATCCACAAGAAATTGTTCACTGTCTTTTTGAAAGGGTATCGCTCAATGGCACAGCAGGCTGAAGATCACACAAGCCGTGCCACTGTTTGGGCCATTACCAGCGGCAAAGGGGGGGTGGGCAAAACCACAATTAGCATCAATTTGGGCATTGCCCTGGCTCGTCAGGGCATTCAGGTTTTGCTCATCGATGCCGATTTGGGATTGGCCAATGTGGATATTTTGCTGGGGTTGACTCCTGAACGCACGATGCAAGATTTATTGCGTGGTGAAGCCACAGCTTTGGATGTGGTTATTGAAGGGCCTGAGGGGTTGTCTGTTTTACCTTCGGCATCTGGTATGGCCGAAGATGATGCCTGGCGGTCTCAAGATCGAGGCCGACTGGCCGAAGAATTGGGCCGACTCGAACGCGGGTATGATGTGATTTTGGTGGACACAGGAGCAGGCATTTCAGCCAAAGTGATCGACTTTGTTTTATCTGCCGACAGAATGCTGGTGGTGGCGGTGCCCGAACCCACCTCTATTGCCGATGCTTATGCGATGGTCAAAGTTTGCCATGCACAAGAAACACAAACTGAAAAAGGCCTCATTGTCAATCGGGCGCGTTCGCCTCGAGAGGCATTTGCTTTGCACCAGAAATTTGACCAAATTGTCCACCGGTTTTTGGACATTCATATTGAACGAGCTGGATATGTGTTAGAAGACATTGCTTTAGAACAGGCTGCTCGCAGCCAGTATCCGGTTGTTTTGTCGCACCCACAGTCAGCGGCTGCGCGATGTTTTGAACAGCTTGCCAAAGACTTAACAGGTCAGGTGACAACCCTGAAACGTCAGGGGCCCGGATTGTTTGAAAACCTCATGAACCGCGTCATTGCCGACATCTCTTCTGCATCACGTTAACACCGTCATCCTTTTTTATTGTTTTGTGTGCCAAATTTGAGCATCTAAATCTGAGAATTTTATGGGTAAATACAGAGCACAATCGGCCTATCAGAAGACCCAATCGACCAGCGCCAAAAACAAGCGCGAAGATCAGCTTGTTGAATATTTGCCGCTGGTTAAATATATTGCCGGGCGCATTGCAATTGGGTTGCCCAAATCCGTTGAACTCGACGACTTGATCAATGCCGGGGTTGTGGGTTTAATTGAGGCGTATAACAATTTTGATGCAAGCAAAGGGGTCAAATTTGAATCGTATGCCTCCATGCGCATTCGCGGGGCCATTTTGGATGAGTTGCGCGCCGTTGATTGGGCTCCACGATCTACCCGGGCCAAATCGCGAGAAATGGAACGATCCATTGCAACGCTTGAAAACAAATTGGGCCGATCGCCAACGGAAGAGGAAATTGCAGAAGATCTCGATGTGTCACTCGATGATCTTTACAAACTGCTCGACGATCTGAGTTCGACCACATTGCTCTCACTGGACGAACTCTCGTATGGTTCCGATGACGACAAACCCGTTCCGCTCATTGACACACTCAAATCGCGTGAAACGTCGGATGCCCTTTCCGATCTCGAACGCGACGAAATGCGCAATTTGCTTGTCGATGCCATTGAATACCTGACCGAACAGGAACGGCTGGTTATTGCATTGTATTATTATGAAGAATTGACCCTGAAGGAAATTGGCCAAGTGATGGAATTATCGGAATCGCGTGTATCGCAAATTCATACCAAATCGGTGCTCAGTTTGCGCGCCAAACTTCGCATGCGATTGTTGCAATAACACACTTTTCATGAAATTGTGAGACTGGAGGCTTGTTTGTATCCGCACCAGCCTCCGGTTCTTTTTTATACTTTGGCTCTTTATTGAAGAACTATTTACTCCTCCCCAAAGCCTAAAACCGTGCCCAATCTTGCACAGCTATTTGCGCAAACCCAGAGTTCTGAATTGAGCCAGAACCGATCTTTACGCCTGCGCCAGGTCACTGAAAAAGTTATTGGCCTGCCCACTTTGCCTACCATTGTCACCCAGTTGATTGCCATTGTGGGTGATCCTGCTTCTTCTGCGCGTCAAATCGCCATGCTGGTATCAACCGATCAGGCTTTAACGGCAAAAATTTTAAAAGTGGCCAATTCAGCCTTTTACGGATTTGCCCGGGAAATTGCCACGGTGCAATTGGCCATTGTGGTGTTGGGCATTGAAATGGTTAAAAACATAGGCCTCAGTGTGGCGGTGCTTAAACGGTTTGCTACGGGTCGCGAACATCGTTTATTTGACCGGCAACGCTTTTGGGAACACGCCATTGGTTGCGGGGTGGCCGCTCGTATGTTGGCTAAAAATTTTCTCAATAAACGCATTGCCGATGAAGCTTTTGTGGCAGGCGTGCTACATGACATTGGCAAACTTATCCTGATTGAATACTTTTACGACGATTTTTGTGAAGCCCTCGAAAAAGCCGAAGCCGAAGGCATCTCCATTTTTGAGGCTGAAGAGCATGTCTTAGGGGTTTCTCATGCCGATATCGGCGGTTGGTTGGCTGAAAAATGGAATTTGCCCAAACACCTGGTTTTGGCCATTGCCCACCATCACCGCCCTTTTGATCCAAACGGCGACAAACCCGAAGATCTGGTGTTGCTGGCTCATATGGGCGATGCGCTTATTCGCCATTTGCGCATCGGCAACAGCGGAGATCAGCAACTGGCCGGGCTTGATCCTCGCGCTGCTCAGATATTTAAACGCGGGCGCAATATTTCCGACGATGTGCTTTTTGAAGAACTGGGTGCCGGACTTGAACAGGAGCTTGAAACCGCACAAGTTTTTAAAGAACTTGAACCCTCCGATGGGGAAGCCGATCATCAGCCTTCGGATTCTGATTCCTAAACACAGCCATTGTTTGCAAACCACTCAAATGTCTCGAACACTTTCACTTGAAGACCAGAACAGACTTTTAGACGAAATATCCAAACTGGCGACCGTTCCGGATGCCTCGCGTCTGGCAGAATTGTGGCCCGACGTTGTGCTTTTGTTATCTCAGCAAAGCACAGATCTGGACATGGTGCGCAAAGAGCGAGACCGGGCAGATAAAAGCCTCAAAGATTCACAGGCCCAACTGGTGCAATCGGGTAAAATGGCAGCGGTTGGTCAACTGGCCGCAGGGGTGGCTCACGAAGTCAACAATCCGCTTCAGATTATTCTCAGCCGTGTGCAGTTGCTCATGATGCGCAATCGCGAACAGAATCCTCTGGTGAAAGATTTGCAATTGATTGAATCCAATGTCAAACGCATTTCTCGCATCATTCGAAGTTTGCTCGATTTTGCCCGTCACAACAGCGGTGAGGACAACCAGTGGCAAAACATTGATCTGGCTCATTTGATCAACCAAACTGCTGAATTGATGCGACACCTGGCAGAAAAGGCTCAAATCGTTTTAACCGTTCATAACCACGCCATACAACCGTCCGAAATTTTGGGCAATGTTGGTGAAATGGAACAGGTTTTTTTGAATCTGTTCATCAATGCTTTGCAAGCAATAGGTGAAGATGGCCGTATTGACATCCACATTAAAAAAGAAGACAGTGGCATCATTGTCAGCATTTCAGATACCGGAAAAGGCATTGCGCCCGAAAATTTATCGCGCATTTTTGAGCCCTTTTTTACCACGCGTGAAAATCAGGGCGGCACCGGGCTGGGGTTGGCCATTATTTCTGGCATTATAGACAAACACCACGGCAGCATCACTGTTGCAAGCCAGGAGGGCAAAGGAACCACATTTACACTCACCTTTCCCCCATTACAATCTCATTTGGCAAAATAATTTTCACTTTTTCCGATCCCTGCGTTTTCAAGACTGTTAACAGGCATGCTGGAACGCACCCCATGATATCTTTTGTTGTTGGATTCTAAACCATTTGCAAAAACAGGTATCTGATCGGGAGTTTTTTATGCAGGGCATTGAAGTTTTATATTGGGCGTTATCCACCGTTTTTTGTTTGGCATTGTTTTTTGCCATTCTGATCTGGTGTCGAAACTGGCGCCGGGAAGAACAGGAAAACAACATCCACCAGATCCAACTGCTGGCAAAAGAAGTGCGGCGGTTGGCAGAAACGATAGAAACGCTTGATCATACATCGGCGTCCCTACAAACTGCTGACGAGCAACTGGCCCGACATCTTGACATGCTGCACAATACGGTGCGCGATCTCAAACGTTTCTCAGTTCCACTAACTCCAACAACCACCTCTGTGCCACTATCTCCTTCTCCAACAAAACCAGAATCCGAACCGCTGTTTTCTGAAGATACAGAAGACCGTTATACACAAGCCCGTGCCCTGCTTCGAGCAGGCCATGACCCCGTTGAGGTTGCCCGGCAACTCGATTTGGGTACGGCCGAAGTGCGCATGATTGCCCGTTTGCTTGCCTCTCCGGATACGCACACATGAATGCCCTGTTTTTTGTTCTTGCCAGCCTTGTTTTATTTTCAGGGTGTAACCAAAATGACATGCCCACCGGGGTGTCTCAAACAGATATCGAAGGCGTTTGGTTTGGCAAATTTCAAAATACCACCTTGTTTGGGCGTTCGCTTTCGGGCGATGCAGACTGGCAGTTTGACCGCAAAAATTTTCAGATTGAATTTTATAATCCGCCGGTTGGCCAGGCCGAATTGCTTTCGGGCGATTGGAAATTTGCCAAAGGCCGCGTGGTTTTAACGCTTCGGTCCTCTTTTCCAATAAGAGATGATGTTGGCTCAACGGATTCTTTGTTTGTGTCTCTTCTCAACAATCGGATGTCGATTCAAACAACGCGCGGCAGCAATTTGATTTTGCAAAAAATTCGAAGCCTTGTTTTGTTGTGGAAACACCCAGTGTGGATCATGGTTAAAAGCGCATTTTTCTCACCCCAGGTGATCAGACCTGATGTTTAATTTGCCAGATAATTATCGTTGTTATGTCATGTTTTTTGCATTTTTGGGCCTGATCGCCTGTGTGATGTACGGTTCTACGCCGGATTTGATGATGGACACCGACGACGGAGACTATTTTGCCGAAGCGGCCACAGCCATCAAAAATCCGGCGCATTTGTTTTCATCAGATCGTCTGCCTTCGGCTATGGGCCGCCCGGTGATTGATCTGGTTTTTTTAATCGATTATGCCCTGTGGGAAACCAATCTGACGCTGTATCACTATCAGGTGGTTGTCGCCCATTTTTTGGCTGCTATCCTGTTGACGGTTGTGTTCCGAAGATTTGGTGCCTCTGTAGAACTGAGTTTTTTGGGTGCGCTGTTATTTTTCATCAACGTTGCCCACTTTCGGGCCGTTCACTGGATTGCCAGCATTGGGTATCCGTTATCGCTCATTTTTGCACTTTTGACAGTACTGGCCCATCAAAAATTTCTCATTTCCCGTCAAAAACGATGGATGGGTTCTGCAGCTTTATTCCTTATGGCTGCTGTTTTTACTCATCCAGCGTCGGCTGCTGTTTTGTTCTTTTGCCTTTACATGACTTTTCAAAATGCAAAAAACCCTCTAAAAATTGTGCGCGACACATGGCATTTGCTGGCAATAACCGCGCTGTGTGTGGGCCTCAGTTATTTTGTGTATCCAGATGCCGCGCAAACGGAAGCCGTTGACGAACCCATTCATCCCATGCGTGTTATCCAGACTTTTTTGTGGTATCTCAGTCGGTTGATCACCGCACCTCACTGGTTGTTTGTCGATCTGCGGGATCACCCTTTTGTTTATGAACTGGTGGTGGGTGCCGCAGGGTATGTGATCTTAATTTGGATTTATTTGCGCAAAAGTTCCCCTACAAGTTTATTTGCCGTTTGGATTGTTGTCACGCTGTTGCCATTTTTCAATGCTGGGCCGGGGTTTCGCTGGACACCTGCGGGACCGTCTCGGCACCTCTATTTTCCATCGGTTGGTTCCTCGTTTCTGATCGCATCTGGTATCTTGTGTTTGGGAACATATCTCGTTTTGCGTTTTGGAAAACGCCCCGCCCAAATTGTCACGGCAGGTATTGTTGTTGGCCTGATTGTGTTGAGTGTTTACAACGATTGGCGAGCACAGGCTATTTCTTTTTATGCGTCGGGGCGAAGTTATATTGCTCGTACTGAAATTGAAAAAGGGGTTGGGCAGCTTCAACGGGCCATTGCCCGCGATGCGAAACTTACTGTACCGGATACCTATATTCGTTTGTCACAAATGCTCATTGCCGAAAATCAATCGCCAATAGATGTTCTTAAAATTGGATGCAAAATATATCCTGATAATGATGAATTGATCTTTCTGGAAGGATTTTGGGAAACCCAGCAAACGGATCGGCCAGATTTTGTGGAAAGTGGAATAAAAAAAATGCAACATGCTTTCCAGATCTCCCCCGATCAAAATGTATTGCGAAAAAATGCCGCAGTAGTCTATAGCAACTTGGCGCTCTATCATTGCAAAAATGAAAATATACAAAAGGGCGCAGACTTATATGAGCAGGCAATGATTTTAAATCCTCAATATTTTCGCGCTGTTTATGATTTGGGCAGAGCCTATTGGCAACTCGAACAATTTGACAAAGCACTTGAAATATTTCAGAAAGCCATCCAAATCGACCCCGATGCCCCGGAACCCTATATCGGCATTGCCAGAATTTTGATGCAAAAAAAACGCTATGATACCGCACGACATATACTAAAAATCCTCCTCGACTTTTCCCCACAAAATGCCGACGCATATTATTGGAAAGCCATTTCATTCATGGTAGAAAAACGCCCACAAGAGGCCCTGCAGGCTTACCAGGAAGTCTTAATGCGCAATCCCGACCATGTTGATACATGGCTGGATCTGGCAATCATGAGCGAAACAACCAATCCGGCACAGGCCATTCAGAACTTTCAGGAAGTGTTAAAACGCGATCCCACCAACCAGCAGGCACGTGAAGGTATAACCCGTCTTTCTCGGTAAAAACTGTGCAAATACAAAGTTCTGCCGCAACGCTTCGGTTTAATTTTACCAGCGAACCGCAACGACAAGCCCTGTATAGTCGCCTGAGCGAAGGGCAAGTTCTCGAAGCCCGTGTGCTGGACCAACTCGACAACGGTCGTTTTGCCGTGCGTGTGATGGGCCACACCCTCATGGCAGAGTCGCGTTTGTCATTAATGCCTGGTCAACAGGTTCAGGTTCGTGTTGACTCCCTTGGGCCCCCGCTGGTGTTGTCGCTTACAGGCCAGGTGCATGCCGAAGAAATGGCGTTTAACCGGGCTTTTCAATCGCTGGGTTTGCCCGACAATGCAATCAACCGCGCCATCGTGCGTGGCCTCATTGCCCAGGGCCGTTCCATTGACCGCGAGCAGGTACAAACGCTGCGCAGTGTGTTGACCAATCTTCAAGGACCGCTTGATTTCAACAATGCCGAACAAATAGAAGCCATCATTGCCCGCACGCTTTTTCTGCAAAATCAAGGCATTCCCGTCACGCCTGACACCCTGTCTATGTATCTGTCCCAATTGCCCTCAGGCGCACTGGGCGGTCTGTTTCACAATCTGGGTGAATTGCTCAAATCGCTCCGCCTGAAAACTTCCGATACACCTCTTTCTGCATTTGCCGAACGCCTGTCCAATGCCTTGCCCGATGTTTCCAAACTCACGGGTGAATCGCTGCGCCAATTGATTGCCAATCTGGGTTTGGACATCGAGGGGCGCATGGCCGCTTACCTTGCCGAAGGGCAATCAGATCTGCCAGAAGAAATCCGCAATTCATTGCGGTCGATGCTGTTTCGTTTACAACAACAACTCGACTCCCTATCCCTCAACACCAGCGAAGCACAAACGCTGCATACTCGCCTGAGTGAGACCCTCAAAACACTCGATACCCTGCAAGCTGCCAATTTGCCCACAGAACACCGCGAAGCTTTATTTTTTCAGATTCCCTTTTTAATGGACAACCAGCCCACGACGGCCGATCTCCAGATTTTTTATCAAAAAAAAGGCCATGGGCATCTCGATCCCGACAATTTGCGTTTCACACTCACCCTCGATCTCACGGGCCTGGGTCATGTGTGTTTTGATTTAACTGTGGTAAACAAATGTGTGGCCTGCCGCATTTATACGGAAGATGATCAACGCGCCGCCTTTTTGCAAAACACCGAACCCGAACTCAAAACAATTCTGGAACAGTCGGGTTATACGGTTGCCGATATCGCATGTCGGGTTGCAACACAACATAGAGAAACACCGGTCAAACAATCTCCCACTGTTGGATTGGACTTTCGCGTTTAAAATAGAAACTTCCATTTACTCATAAAAAAGCGCTTCGGTCATTTTTGACCGAAGCGCTTTTTTATTACATTTTGTTTGCCTTCGGCGACCTACTTTTGTAACGACACAAAAGTAG
>CAXNEV010000019.1:0-17201 GCA_964200925.1 Candidatus Latescibacterota bacterium
CCCAAAACAGGTGATGTGGTAGAAGTGGATCTGGTGGCCCTGTCTGGGGCACTGGATGTTTTGGGCGTCAATGTCGAACTGAAATTTAACAGCAGTGCCCTGTCTTTCAAGGGTTTTCAGACCAAAGATTTGTTTGCCAGTGCGGTGGCTATCACCGTGCCCAAGGATGGGTCGGTGCAGCTCAGCATTGCATTTTTGGGCAGCAAGGCCAGCAGAGATGCAGGCAGCATTGGCACGGTGTCGTTTACCGTGGAAAGTGGGTTTAGCACCAGCACCAGTGTGGTGTTGGCCTCCGGGGAATATGGCTCGGCAAAGGGCACGTCAAAACTTGAAATCGGATCGGGCGGTGCAACCGTGATTTTTGGCGGCAGCACAACGTCCAAACCGAGTCCCGATCTGGATGGCGATGGCCTGGTTGGTTTTTCAGACTTTTTGATTTTTGCCGGCGCTTTTGGCAAGAACAGCAGTGATCCGGGTTTTCAGACCAGAGCCGATCTGGATGGCAATGGGTCGATTGGTTTTCCAGATTTTTTGCAATTTGCGCAGGCTTTTGGAAAACCTGTTAGTGGCAAGCGCGCGGCCAAACTGATGGACAACAAATAGGAGCCCCTACATATATAAAGCGGCTATTCGATGATTTCGGATAGCCGCTTTTTTTATCTCTGGATGGAGATGTTACAGGCACATTTTTTTAAACGGATCGTCGGTTTGTTCACAATAGGTGCGCAAGAATTGACGATGGGTGTTCAAAATGGGATTGTATCGCGTGTTGACGGCGAGATTGACCATTTCACCGGGGTCTGTGTGCAGATCGACAAGCTGTTCGCGATAACGCCCCATGGGATAGATGCTGTATTTGTAACGGTCGGTGATGACCGCGCGGGAGGCTCCTGGACCACCCGGCCCGGTGCCGATGTCAATTTCGGTTTCAACAACGAGTTGGTCGCGCCAAGATGGGGCTGTTTTGCCTTCGGCAAGAGAGCGAAAATTCAGACCCATGAGCTCTGTGGGCACGTCGATGCCTGCATAGTTGCACAGGGTGGGGAAAAGGTCTAAACCTTGAGAAATGAGATGCCGGGTATTGATCCCCTGTTTGGTTACGCCTTTTTGACTGACAATAAACGGAATGCGAATACATTCTTCATAAAGGGCGGTTTTCTGGTTCCAGTTGTGTGCGCTGTGGCCATCGCCGTGATCGGAGGTAAAGATGATGACGGTATTTTCATCCAGACCCTGATCGCGCAAACCTGTGAGCAGGCGACCGATTTCGGCATCGACTTTTTCGACCAAACGATAATACAGGAAACGCAAACGCCGCCAATCGTCTTCGGTGAATTCAAGCGTGGGATAAATGCGCGGGCTGGTTTGCCGAAGCAGTTGCAACATGTCGGGCGCATAGGGTTGAATGGGAAAATTTGCGGGCAGATTGGGACAGTCTGCAATGGAAGCCGGTTCGGGCACGGTGCCTTGCGGCAAGGGCTGATTGCGGGCGACCTGGCAGATGTCGTGTGGATTGGTGAAGGATGCCATGAGAAAAAAGGGCTGAAGGTGATCGCGTTTTAAAAAGTCGATGCTTTTTTGTGGGATCACATCATCGCGGGTGCCACACAACACCTCAAAGCCCATTTCTTCGGGGGTTGCACCTGCCACATGCCATTTGCCTGCCAGCGCGCAAGTATATCCCGCATGGTGCAAAAGATTGGCAATGCTTTTGCCTTTGTACATTTCTTTGATGGGGGTATTATTGGAAATGGAACCGTTTGTATGCGGCATGGTGCCGGTGATAAAACTGGCCCGACACGGGGCACACAGCGGATGGGTGCAATAGGCGCGTTCAAAACGCATGCCCGTTGCGGCAAGGCTGTCCATAGCCGGGGTATGTAAATCGGGATTGCCGGTGCAAGACATGGCCCCTGCATATTGCTGATCGGTGATGATGAACAGGATATTGGGTTTGCCGGGCATAGGAGATCCTTTACTCGATATTTTGATAACTGTGGGTTTCGTGATCAAAACGCTGGCCTTCAAAAGATCGGATGAGCGAGGTGTACACGCGGATTTTCAGCGTGTTAGCGCCCACTTGAAAAGTTTCGCGTGGCAATGTGAATACATAAGGCGACCAGAGCAGTGGTTGCCAGGCGGTATTGTTGACAGCGATTTCACACGCTTCAAGAAAACACATGCCAAAATCCAGATGGGCTGTAATGTGATCCCCTTCGGGAACCTGGTCGCAGGTAAAAACCGTTTTGTATTCCATAACACCTGCGTAAAATGGCAGGCCATTGGATTCATAGGTTTCAAAATGGCCAATGGACAATCGGTCTGTGAGGCGCAGGGGGTTGATGTGAACGCCAAAATCTCCGGCCAGATAGAGCGGATTGCGCAAACCACCATCTAACCGGTCGGTGATGAGGTCAACGGTGAGTTTGTTGGAACCCGACTTGAGATACGGTGTGATGTTTAAACCCAGACTGCCACGCACATGGGTTTCTGTTTGGGAAAATGCTGTTGAAATGATGGGTGCCCCATCGTTTAAACGAATGTACCAATCGCCGACAATAGAACCGGGTTCCATGATCAGTTCAACCGGGCCGGGATAGATTCGCTCAAAGGTATGTGTATAACGCACGCGAATTCTGGGCAAACCTAAACGGGGCATGATGCCAAATTGCATGTGAATATTTGGGGCAAAACGAAAGTGTCCTTGAGAAAGCTGATTGGCCATGGGCACGGCAGGCACCGTCTCTGTTTGCAAAATGTCACCGGTCTCATTGAGAAGGGACATCTGCCAATTGTATAGGCGGGCAAGATTTTTGTTTTTGGGCGTGATGCTGACATCCCCGCGAATGGGAATGGTGATGTGTGGGTTTTGGGGGCTGGTATCGGATGTTTCGGAGGCTTTTAACAAAATGGATTCAAAGGCTGACAGTGTTCTTGTGTTGTTATGAAGTTGAGGTGTGTGGGTTTTGCCAAGTGGCATTTCAAAAACAGGATGGTTGACTGTCAGATCGAGCGATGTGCTTCCTGTATTGATGAGAAACCAAAACGTGTTTTTCCCATCTGTTCGGGTGACCATCTGGAGTTTTTTCAGGTCGCCCGTTTTTGTTTTTATGCCCAGATGGGGTTGAACCCATGCGAGAATTTGTTGTTGCAACCTGCTGGATTCGTCGCTGTTTTTTACATGCAACACATGACCGCCCTGTTTTTCAAATTGCGCCAGCCAGTTGGCAAGGGGTTCTTCAATAAAACGACCGGGTGGTACCATAACGAGTTTGGCTGCGATGTCGCGAATGTAAACACGCCCATTTTCAACGTGGCCCGATTCGAGGATATCGGTGTCAACAATGAGGAAATCGAGGTGATTTTCCATGAGCAGGGTGCGAAGGCGGTCGTCGGTATCTACATCGTTTCGGGTGGGGAAAACGGTGTCGTGATCGACCAGCAGAATTTGGGCGGGAATATGTGTGCCGTCAAAATAGTTGTAGAGCACTTCGATATGTTTGGACAACTGCCCCCAATGTGGCCAATAGGGCATTTGAAAAAAGAAGGTGGGTGGTGCATCGTGTTTTTTAAGGGCGTGGGTTGAATAGAAGAATCCATGGGGCACGAGGTATTTGACACCCATTAAAATGAGGGTATCGGCAATGAATTTGGCATCTTGAATGGTGCCGCTCCAGCCCAGGCTGTGATAACATTCATCCAGTGCGCCTTCTTTGTTGTAAAAATAAGCTGCCGATGCGGTGGCTTTGGCGCTGCGTCTTGCATTGCCCGTGAGGTTGTCGAGTTCTTTGGCTCCGGCTTTGGTGTGGCCAGGATCACAGCCGGGAATGTGCATGTATTGCAATTGTGACAAACGCATGCTGCTCTTTTCGCCCGAATAGGCGATGTTGTGTTTTGCACACCAGGCGGCCATGGGTTTGTCATAGGTTTCGACAAACATGTGATAGCGCAAATTGCGCATATCCTGTGTGATTTTGACATGTTCGGGATGTGTGGCATCTTGCAGGGCTGGCAAGAGTGGGAGCAGGTCATATCCGTACATGGATTTGAAAGCGTCGGGCAAACGGGCCGACCAGTCGGGAAAGGTTTCATCTACAAAGATGGAGCGAATGGTGGTGCCAAATTTGTCGGCAAACCGGGCATAATACCGTTCGTGGGTGAGGCGGATATAGTGTTGAACGGCATCGGGATTGAGCACGTCAACATAATAGCCCCAGTATTTGTGTGTGGTGACCTGTGCCTGGATGCTGACAAAAATGCGGTGTGGGCTATCTGGCAAAACGGTTTCGAGAACGGGTGTTGGCTGGCTGGCAAAGTAGCGTTTCTGATTGTATTGTGTGAGGCCAGCGACGTTATAAGATTCGTGGGCCAACACCATGCCAATCGCATTTCGCAGGTCGAGGGTCTGGTGCCAGTTTGCCAGGCCATTTTCAACTGGACAGGCGATACATGTAAGCACATTGCCCTGGGGCAAGGTAAGTTGAACCAGACCTCCGCTGACTTCCAAGGTGCGCTGTAGCAGGCGCGTGGCTTGAAAATGGGGATTGCCTTCGGTAACTTCGCCACCGGCAATGCCACTGGGATAGGGGTATTCATCGTAGAGGTGAACCAGAAGGCCGTTTTGTTCGGCCGCGTCAATAGCGACGGCCACCATGTCGAAAAAGGCATTGGAGAGATAGGGTTGTTGTAACCCTTGCCGGGGATGAATAAAAAAACCGCGAATGCCCTGTTGAGCCATTTGGGCGATTTGCCAGCGGATTTCCGATTCTGTCAGGCGGTCATTCCAAAACCAGAAAGGATAAAAACCAGGGGGATTGGGCGCTGGCATAACAGATACTCTCAACGATAACCACACATGAAAACGCACAATTTATTTTCGGACAAGATAGAAAACAATCAGCGATAAATCAATTATTTTCAAGGGGTATGAAAGAATTTCTAATGGATAGAAATTTGTTTGGTTTTTCTGCACAGGTTGGAATTTCTGTTTTATTTTTTGGGAGGAATGGCGTCGTGTTTGGGACGCAAATGGTGCGCCCAATGGGTGTTGGGATCGCTGCCGCGACAAATGACGGAATGGGTGTTCCAATTGTTATAAGCATACACATCGGGTGGCACAAAGCGCATGGTGAGACCGCATCGGCGCTGGGTGGACATGTTGGGACGGGAGCCGTGGAGCAGCAAATCGGTATGGAGGGAGATTTGTCCGGCTTTCATTTCAAATAAAACGGGCGGGTCGCCATAAGAATCGATGTTTAAAACCGATTGGTTCAATACGTTTTTTTCTTCGGGTGTGCTGCGTTCAAACGGTATTTGGCCGTGTTTGTGAGAACCCGGAACAACTTCCATGGCGCCATTTTCGGCATTGGCATCGTCAATGGCCAGCCAAACGGTAACGGTTTTGCTGGGGGTGAGGGGCCAGTAAGAAGCGTCTTGATGCCAACTGACCTGTTTGTCATCGCCGGGCATTTTGCAAAAATAATGCGTGCCCCAGCAGATCAGGTTTTCACCGAGCAGATCTTGCACATAGTCGAGGATGCGCAGCTCGGTGACGAGGTCGTGAATGCCAGCGCAGGATTTGTGCCAGCCGTTGATCGAATAGCTGTTGTGCCCCAGCGTTGCGGCTTTGGACATGAGATCGTCGAAATAGGCGCGATTGTTTTGGGCTTCTTCGGGTTCAAAAACGTTTAGGGGAAAGATATAGCCTTTTTCATTGTAGTGCTGGATTTGATCAGCGGTGAGTTTTTTTGGGTTTGGGTTGTCTATGGGAAAAAATTCAAGCGTTCGATTGAGTTCTGGCAGGGCATTGTCGATGGGCGGCATGGGTATTCTCGCGGGTTGAAATTTCAGGTTGTTGTGCAAAAACCATGAAACACATCAAAAAAGGCCATTCTTAAAATGGTCTCATTTATGCCTTCACTGGAAAATGCTCAAATGACTCGCATCATCATCTTTTTTAACTTTGCCTTCGGCGAGATACTTTCTTTCAACAGCTAAAGAAAGTATCCAAAGAAAGCCGCCCCTCAAGTGCCGGGGAGGCTGATTTTCCGCGAATATCCTCACAGGGTGCACCCGATAAGATAACCTGTCAGGCTTTGAGGCATTTTGGAGTATGTTGCGAAGGGAATCGCGCGGAAAATCGGCAAACTGCGTTTTGAACGAATTTTAGACTGCATAATCAAAAACGAGCACGTCTTCGACAATTGGGCGTATCAGGGTGCGACCGAGTTCTTTGTGGTCGGGGTGTGGCAAATAGAAGTCGCGGGCGGCTTCATTGGCAAAACGCATGGTGAATCCCCACTGATAGCCGTGGTTTTTGCCTTCGGGGCTGTTGTTGTATCCGACGGTGATAGAGGTGATGCTGGGAATCGATCCCTTTTTTTGCAGGGCAACAAGACCGTCGTGCAGAGCCTGCGTTTGGGCTTCTGTGACGCCGTCTTTGAGTTTGAGCAATACAATGTGTTCAATCATACCCGTTCCTTTTCTATTTTTTGGCAGGTTAATGCTCGTTTTTTTCGCGATATCGGGCTTTGTTGATCTGTGGCATCGGAAATGCCGGTCCAAGATTATTTGTCTATAAAGATCAACCCTGTCAAAACTGCCAGTTTACCAGTCGCGCACCGAACCATCCAGCGCTTTGAGGTTGGGTTGGGTGCGCGCTTCAAACGGCGTGTTTGCGGCGGCTTCATCGTTAAATTCAATGCCCAATCCAGATCCGTCGAGGGGTAACGCATAACCTTCTTCGACTTTGGGAAATGGGCCGCAGATATTTGAGCCTGTGGCGTCGCGGTTGGCAAAGGGGGCTTCCATGAGCACCACGTTGGCCAGCGCAAGAGAGGCGTGGACAGAAGCTGCAGAACCGAGAGGACCGGCGTTGTTGTGTGGCACGACATGAACATAATAGGTTTCAGCATTGGCGGCGATTTTGCGCATTTCAGTGATACCGCCGCAATGGCAAATGTCGGGCCGGATGTAGTTGACATAGCGGTTTTCAATGAGGTCGCGAAATTCCCATTTGCTGTGATAGCGTTCACCAGCGGCAAGCGGCAGATCAATTTTGGCACGCACTTCGGCCATAGCATGGGGATTTTCGTGGCGAATAGGGTCTTCGATGAAGAAGGGTTTGTAGGGTTTAACACGCTCGGCCAATTGAATGGCCCATTCGGGATCATATCGCCCATGACATTCGATGAGAATATCAATTTTGTCACCCACGGCCTCGCGAATGGCTGCGGTGAATTCAACCTGTTGATCTACGGCCATTTGATGGTCGTGCAAACCCTGTTTATCAAAGTCGTGAAAGCCTCTAAAGCGAATGGCGGTGAGGCCGCGTGCAGCACGGGCTTTGGCCTGTTCGGCCATTTGTTCGGCGGTGTTTCCGGTGATGTGACCGTAGAGGCGCACTTTTGTGCGGGCCAATCCACCGAGCAGTTGATAAACGGGCACACCGAGGGCTTTGCCTTTGATATCCCACAAAGCCATGTCAATGCCGCTAATGGCAGCACCGGTAACAGGCCCGCCGCGCATAAACAGGCGACGAAAACACATTTGCCACAAGTGTTCAATGCGTTCGGGATCTTCACCGATGAGGTAGGGTTTGATATCCTGAAGCATGCCATAGACAGCCTGTGGAAAAAAATGAATGGTGGATTCGCCATATCCGGTGATGCCTTCACTGGTGTCGATTTTGATAAAAACAGATGGGCTGCTGCCTTCGCGGGTGAGGTAGGTGGTGACGTTGGTGATTTTCATGAAAGGGCCTTATTATGACGGGTTCGTTTTAAAAAAAATTCACTCGGCCTTGTGGAGCTTTGGTGCGTTGTGTTTGGGGTACCATCGGTGCAAATCCGTTGTGCATGGTGCATGTAAGACATGTTCTGATGAAGATTGCTACGTCGGTGACTTCGATGGCGATTTTGCTGGAGATTGCGGATGGTATAGCAAAATAGGGTGATATGCAGGAGTAAGCAATATTTTTCAGTTTGTATCAGGTAAAAATGTAACGCGGATTCAAGTTTGAAGTGCAATAATAAGTTTATGAATGGACTCTGTCCAGAGCTTGTTTGAAAACCTGCTCAGGGGTTTTAAATCCCAGACATTTTCTGGGTCTATGATTCAGACGATTTTGCACTTTTTGAATATGTTGTTTTGTCAAACGTGTTAGGTCAGATCCTTTTGGGAAGTATTGCCTGATTAACCCATTGGTGTTTTCGTTGAGACCTCTTTCTCAAGCTTTGATCTGGATGCCGATGGCCGTGTGGGAGTTTCCGATTTTCTCGTTTTTGCTCAGGCTTTTGGAAAATAGAATAGGGTTTGGATTGCGAAGAACCCATAAAAGAGCCGCCGATAACTTGGTTATCGGCGGCTTTGTTCATTTATTGAAAATGCACATCAGGCATGAGCGGCAAAAAAGGTGTGGAAGGTATCATCAGACACAGAAGCCATTGCGGCGCGCACATTGGTTTCGAGTTGTTCGATGTTGAGGCTGCCAATGGGGTTGCCGTGTACGTTGGGTTTGATGGCCACGCCGAGTTTTCTCAATGAATCGCCATAACAGCGGGCACAGTCGAAATGGTTGACGCCAATATCCACGGCGTGGCGAATGAGGGCGGCAGCCTCGTCATCGGTGACGGGGCCAAAATTGTTTCCAAAACCCTGTGTGCCAAACGGCACAATGGGAATGGAGAGATTGGTTTTTCCCCAACGGCGGCGCGGGATTTGGAGGTTTGGCATAAGAGAAACTCCGAATGGAGAGGATGGGGACGGGATTAATCCAGATCCAGTGCATGGGCTTTTAAGTCGTCGAGGTCGATAAATTCGAGTGTTGAAATGTGGGTGGCAGAAAGAATTACGGGCGGTGCAAAACCTGCGTCGAAGGCTTCTTTCCAGCGCAAAACACACAAACACCAGCGGTCGCCGGGTTGCAGGCCGGGAAAGTGAAATTCGGGCATTGGGGTGCTGAGGTCGTTGCCGGCCATTTTTGAGAAGGCGAGAAATTCCTCGGTCATTTCGGCGCACAAAATGTGCAGTCCCAGATCATCGGCACCTGTACGGCAACAGCCATCGCGATAAAATCCGGTGATGGGATCGGTGCAGCAGGTTTCCAATTCCCCACCCAATACGTTTCTTCCAAGGTTCATTTTTTTCTCCGAATGAATTTTCACAAACAAGACGGCAATAGACGGGTCAAATGTAGAGGCTTGTGATGCGCAAAGCAAGGTTTTAGATGGGATAATGAAATTATAGATCCACCACGCAGTGTTCTTTTCGGGCGCGTTCGGCGGCAAAGACCATGCGGTGGGTTTCGAGGGATTCATCGGCACCGGAAAGCACTTTGGATGGGTCGTTGTGCATGACGGCTTCGACAAAGCTGTGCATGATGCCGTAGTCACCGCCGCCGTGCCCGCCAAGGATGGTGGCATCGGATGCGCGGGTGTCGATGGTTTCGGTTTTGTCGGTGAGAAAATCGAAATGGCGAAGGGTGACGCCATCGCCATAAATTTCACCCCGTGTGCCAAAAATGTGGGTTTTGCGGTGGCCAGCTTCGTTGAAGGCGGTCATGGTAAAGGAGGCTGTGCGCCCGCCTTCAAAGAGCATGTTGACGACCTGATTATCGACCACATCGTTGTCGCAAGCATATACACAGCGACCATAGGGGCCGTTGCGCAAGGCATCGAGAACACTTTCTTCTGTGACAACAGGCGTGAGCACGTTGGTTGGCCAACCGGTTTGGCCTTTGGACAGGCGACCGAGGTAGATTTTTTGGGCTGAATAGGGACAAGTGGCTTCGACCTGACAATCGAGACAGCGGTCTGAGGCCCCTTCGGGTTGTTCGGATTTGCGGAAGTGTTTGAGCGAACCAAACGAAGAGAGCGACAAACAGGGGTATCCCATGATATAGCGCAGCCAGTCGAGATCGTGGCACGATTTGGCCAACAGCATGAAGGAAGATTCGGCTTCGTTGTGCCAACTGCCGCGCACAAAAGAATGCGCCTGGTGCCAGTAGCCCACAGGTTCGAGGTGCTGAATGTTGACGATGTCGCCCACGGCATCGTTTTCGAGCAATTTTTTGAGTGCCTGTGTGTATTGTGTGTAGCGCATGACGTGGCAGACAGCCAGAATGACGCCATTTTTTTTGGCGGCTTCTGTTATGCGAATACAGTCTTCCTCTGTGGGGGCCATGGGTTTTTCGAGCAGGATGTGATAGCCTTTTTTGGCAAAAGCAATGGCTGGCTCGGCGTGCATGGCATCTTGCGTGGTGATGATGACGGCGTCGGCAAATTTTTCGCGGTCAGCGGCCTGACGCCAGTCGGTGAATGTGTTGGATGACGGGATGTCGTAATTGCCGATCATGTGCTGGCGGTAATAATCGCGGGGTTCGGCCACACCGACGATTTGCACGCGGTCGGGGTGTTTGGCCGCATAGGTGGCATAACCGGTGCCGCGTCCGCCTGCGGCGATAGAGAGCAATTTGATGGGAGGCATAATGGGCTTTCTAATTGATTGGGTCAATTGGTGTAAGGCACGGTGCCGCGTTTGTCAACGGTATAACCCCAGCGGCGAATGTAGTCGGAGCCGGGGAGGACTTCGTCGTTCATGGCATTGAGGCGGCGCTGGAGCCAGAAGTCGAGGTCGTCGCGCAGGGCTTTGTATGAGGGGTTGTTGACGAGGTTTTTTAACTGATATGGATCGGCGTTGTTATCATAGAGCAACCAGGGGCCATCAAGAGATCGCACATACGTGTATTGTCCGGTGCGCAAGCCGCGGTATTCTCGGCCTCCTTTGTCGCGGGTCCACTGTCCAAAGGGATTGGGGCACTGCAAAAAGGCCGCGCCATCGGACGGGTCGGTGCCGCTGGTGAGGTAGTGCGAAAAATCCAATCCTTCAACGGTTTGAGGAATGGGTATGTTGCACAAACCGAGCAGGGTGGGCATGATATCGGGAATGTCGATGCGGGCATCGACCTGTTTGCCTGTTGTGCCAAATTTGGCAGGCCAGCGCAACAGGAAGGGTATGCGAATGGATTCTTCATAGGGTTGTTGTTTTTTGACACTGTCCTGAGAACCGAGCATGTCGCCGTGATCTGAAAAAAAGAGCACGAGGGTGTTATCGGCAAGGCCGGTTTCATCGAGGGTTTTGAGCAAATCGCCCACACAGTTGTCCAGTGCGGTACAATGGGCATAATAACCGGCGATCCATTTGCGTGCGTCGGCGGCATGTGATTCGGGCACATTGGGTCTTAAGGTTACCGAGTTTGGGCTGTACGACGCGCGGTATGATTCGGGGGCTGTGTCATAGGGTTCGTGTGGTGGCCCCCAAGAGAGTGTTAACAGGAATGGATTGCTTTTGTTGTGATTGCGCATGTAATTTTGCGCATCGCGGGTTTGGGCAATGGCATCGTAACCTTCCCAGGTCAATTTTTCGTCGGAATTGTTGGCATAATAAAACGAGGTGTTGTAGTTGTGGGTGCATTCAAGCACTTTCCAGTAATCAAATCCCTGGCGTCTTTCGGGTGGGATGTAATTGGATCGCCCGTTGCCATCGACATGCCATTTGCCAATGTAGGCCGTGTTGTATCCGGCGCTTTTGAAAGCCTGGGCCAAACTGGTGGCGCGCTCACTTAAATGGACGTCGTTGAGGAATACGCCATGCGTGAGCGGGTATTGTCCGGTTAAAAGCGAAGCGCGGGCCGGGCAGCAGACCGAACACCCAGAAACGGCGTGGGTAAAGTTGATGCTTTGTGCAGATAGGCGGTCGATGTTGGGCGTTTGTACATCGGGGTTGCCGGTGTAACCAAAGGCTTGTTGACGCCACTGGTCGCCAAAGATGAGGATGACGTTGGGCTGGGACATGGAGGTTCCTTATGATGATTTACTCGACGGATTGACATTTTAAACCAACATGACTAAATTTAGTCTATCATATTAACATAATGGAGAATGCGTATGACACAAGTGAGTATCCACGAAGCCAAAACCCATCTTTCTGCACTTATTGCCCAGGTTGAACGCTTAGGCGACAAAGTGACGATTTGCAGATATGGGCGACCGGTTGCCGAATTGATTCCCGTTCGCCCCGGCAGTCGCACCAATGTGCATCGCGAACTAAGCCAGGTCATAATCAAAACAGATCTGACGGCATCGACTGAGGCAGAATGGGAAAATGCCTGATCGCACCCTGTTGCTGGATACCTGTGCATTGATCTGGTTGACCACCGACGCACCCGAATTGTCAACACAAGCCAAAACGGCAATCAATGCTGCAGATCTGGTTTATGTATCTGCCATCAGCGCGTGGGAGATCAGCTTAAAAACAGCGCGAGATCTGTTGACCCTGCCCCTGCCTCCCGCCGAATGGTTTGCCAAAGTGCTGGATCACCACCATCTGACTCTGATGGCATTAAGCGTTGATATTCTTATTTCAGCCAACACATTGCCGTGGCATCATCGCGATCCTGCAGATCGATTCATTATTGCCACAGCGCGTGCATTGGGAGCAGTTGTGGTTACAACAGATCGCCGTTTTCATGCATATGATATTCGTGTGATTGCCTGATTGTTTGCCGGACAAAATGCTTTTCACAACAGGCAAGCCCATTGGTATGAACAAAAAGGCAGTTTGCGATTTTATTCAGCAAACTGCCTTTTTATGTCTTCCACACGCGGGCAAAGTTTCGGGCAATTTCAACGTGCATTTTGATGCCAATGGGCAAAGCCCCATCTGCAAAATTGAAATTGGGTTGATGCAGGTTGGGGTAGGTGTCTTGATTGGAAGGCCGCAGGCCGAGTGCAAAAAAGGCCGCCGGTACGCGTTCGGCGTAATAGGAAAAATCTTCGGCCCCCATAACGGGAAGAATGTCAACGATTTCAACATCTTTGTTGAGTGTTTCAGCCGCAATGGTTTCAACTGTTTTTGTCGCGCGTGCGTCGTTAAAAAGTGGCGGATATCCCGGTTCAATGTGCACTTCGGCACTGCCGCCCAGCCCGTCGGCAATTTGGGTGGCAATGTGCAACACCCGTTCAAGCAGATGCGCCCGCACTTTTGCTGAGAGGGCGCGCACGGTGCCTCGCAGTTTGGCTGTTTGGGAGATGACGTTGTCGGCAGAACCGGCGTGAAACTGGGCCACAGTGACCACGGCGCTATCCAGCGGATCGGTGTTGCGAGAGACAATGGATTGCAGGGCAAGAACAATGTGGGATCCGATGAGCACGGGATCGATGCCCAGATGGGGAAAAGCCGCATGTGCGCCGGTGCCTTCGATGTTGATTTCAAAACGATCGGCACTGGCAAGAAACCCACCAGCGCGCAGACCTATTTGCCCCTGAGTTAAGAGAGGCCAGCCGTGCAGGCCAAAAATGGCATCGACATCGGGATTTTCAAGTGCGCCTTCTTCACACAAACGGCGGCCTCCGGCACCACCTTCTTCGGCAGGTTGAAAGATGAATTTGACAGGGCCTGCAAGTTCTTCGACACATTGTGCCAGTACACGGGCTGCACCCACCAGACAACTGGTGTGGCCATCGTGGCCGCAGGCGTGCATTTTGCCGGGGGTTTTGGATTTGTAGGGCAGGTTGGATTGTTCTTCAATGGGCAGCGCGTCCATGTCAGCGCGCAGGGCCACACAAGGGCCCTTTTTGTTGGCGTTGAGAGTGGCGACAATGCCCGTTTCTCCCAGACCCGTGCGAATATCGAGGTTTGGAATTTTTTGAAGGTGCTCTAAGATGCGTGCGGCGGTCTGGTGTTCTTCATAACCCAGTTCGGGATTTTGATGCAGGGTGTGGCGCAACTGAATGATTTCGGGCAGAATGGCTTTGATCAGCGGGCGAATGTCTTTCATGAATTCTCCGAAGGGTAAGAATAGGGTATTTGACCGCAGGAGATGTTATATTATAAAGCGATGAAGATGTTGTCAATGACTTCTCAAACAAAGGGAGAAGGAAATCTTTGGACATCCTGACACAGTGCCTTTTTCACGCAAAACGCATTTCTGCACTTGTTCATATTTGGGATCACATGCGCGGCCCAGGCCAGGCATTGCCATCTGAAGACGTGGATCGCATATTGGCCGAAGGGATTATTCAGAACTCACCGATCCACACGACAAAATTTCACGATATCACATCCATTTGTGACCGCATCGCCAAAACCGAACGGATTCTCGTCGCTGTCTTAAAAGACCCCGTTTATCTCAACGATGATCGCGACCGCGAAATCATTGTTGCGCGAATGGCTTTGTGTCAGATGTTGTGTGAGTTAAAAGCGGCAGGTATTCAAAGTGAAGAGATTGAAACTCTGTGGATAAAGAACGACTGTGAGGAATGGTGATGTTTTGTTATTCATCATAGCGCATTTCAATCGCTGTGTTCTGACTCTCTATCAAAACTGTAAAGATTTAAGCGATTTACAACGGTTATTACCTCAAAATTGAAAGCCAAAAACAGAAAAAGAAAGAGCCGGTAGTTATGAAGTGAACTACCGGCTCTTGTTCATGAACAGGCTTGTCAATTTATGTATTGCATCTTAAATTGTATGAAAAAATCATACAATTGAGTGGAAAAAACATACAATGGCTATTCTTGAACATATTCTTTCTTCCAGAGCGCGGGCAGAAATTTTTCGGTTGTTATTCGGTCTGGAAAACCGTGAGCTACACGGCCGGGAGATTGAAAGGCGTTCGGGTTTTACTATTGGAACGGTGAGGCATGAGTTACAGAAATTGGAACAACTCCAACTCATCATTCCGCGAAGGGATAGCAACCGGATTTATTATCGGGCCAACAAGATTCATCCGATATATCGAGAAATTCATAACCTGGTACTCAAAACCAATGGTTTGGTTGATATTCTCAAAGAGGCATTGTCAGGTACAGACATTGACATGGCATTTGTTTTTGGTTCTGTTGCTCAAGATAAAGAACTTGCAGAAAGCGATGTTGATCTTATGGTTATTGGACATATAGGTTTGCGCGATTTGGTACACAGATTGGTTTCTGTATCAGATCGCATTGGTCGAGAAGTCAATCCACATATTATGACAATGGAAGAATTAAAATTCCGTTGGCAAAAAGGAGATCACTTTATTACGAATGTTTTGCAGTCACCCAAACTCATCATCAAAGGAAGTGAAGATGACGTTGCAGGATTGGGCAAATAATCAGTGGCTGCGGCCTCATAAAACAAGCGCTGAAGAGATCAATAATTTGTTAGCCATTGTGGCTCGAGATCAAGAAGATGCGTCATCTAAAGATATATCAGTAGATTGGCGTTTTGGCATTGCATATAATGCCGCGCTCAAACTGTGTACGATACTGCTCTATTCAGAAGGTTATCGAGCAGAAAGAGCACACCAACACTACCGAACTATTCAAGCACTGCCATTGATACTGGGAGAAGCATACAAACCGGATGCTGATTATTTGGATGCTTGCCGAAAAAAGCGAAATATTGTTGAATATGACTATGTGGGTGGGGTTACAGAGCATGATGCAGATGAACTGATCCAGTTTACCAAAGAATTACATGAAAAAATTTTGAATAGGTTAAAGACACGATACCCCAATTTAATAAAAACAAAATAAACCGCGCCGAAGAGCTCTGTTCGGTGCGGTTGTGTTTTTCATAGCAGATGCGTCAAGGTTCCGATACATCTTTTTTAGAAGGATGGATGGCCTGTTCAAAATCGAGGATATGTACCCCCGACGCATAGGGTTTGGTCGCATAACTTTGAATATTGGCCATCGTTGTCACAAGTTGTTTAATGCGTTCAGCAGACCGAATGATGGCTTCGGTTTCGACACGGCCCGGATCATCAGTGGCCAAGCGTTCCAGCAGTCGCTCAGCCCGGCCCAGAATAACCGTGAGGGGTTGGCTGATTTCATGGGATGTGGCACCGGCCATTTCCAGCAAAACTTTCATTCGCTCACAATCCAAACGCTGTGCCTGCGCATCTAACGCGCGCATGCCTGTCTGTATGCGTGCTTTTAATTCTTCGGCGTTAAACGGTTTGGTAATATAATCATCCGCACCGGCTTTCAACCCATCAATGACATCTTCGGCGCGATTGCGAACGGTTAAAAAAATGATATAGACATGCTGAAATTTTTTGTCGGCGCGCACCTGGCGGCACAGTTCAACACCATCCATACCCGGCAACACCCGGTCGAGCAGGATCATTTCTGGCGTGGCTTCGGTTTGCAGATGTGTCCAGGCGGTTTCACCATCGGCAAATTCGACAATGTCAAAATTCCATGCCGATAACATGCGCTTAAGCCCAAGACGAACAGAGTTGTCATCTTCGGCAATCAGGGCCTTCATGTTGTTTCCTCACAAAAAAAGTAAATAACCCTCGATGGTTCATTCTGCAATAATAGGTTCAACAGGCTGTTGGGGAAACAAAAAAATCAACCATGCGGCAATGACACAAGGGGAGGGCGTTTATTCCACGGGCAATCCTTCCAATTTCATAATGGTCAGCGCATTGGTTGTTGGGCATGGCCCTGTGTGCAACCGGAAGTCAAACGACATTTTACCATTTTCGATGGTTTCTCGAAAATGCACATTGCGAATGCCCGAAATTTCTTGTTCCAGATGCACCAGATCCAGATCGTGTGTGGTAACCATGCCCAGTCCGTTGTGTTTGGCCAGTTCGCGAATAAAAGATCGGCTGCCCAATAACCGTTCGCGATTGTTTGTGCCCCGGAAAATTTCATCAATTAAAAACACCAGCGGTAAATTGTTATTCTGCTCAAGTTCGTCCAGCAATGTTTTCAACCGTTTTACTTCCGCATAAAAATACGACAGACCATCGGTTACCGAATCGTTCACGGCAATGCATGTAAACAACCGGAAAAGCCCTGTTTTCATCGCCAAAGCAGGCACAGGCCCACCCGCGTAAGATAGGCACAAACTGATGCCCAGCGTGCGCAAAAACGTGCTTTTGCCCGACATATTTGACCCGGTCACAATGACCACATCACCAGGGCCTTGAAAGGAAAATTGGTTATTCACGCGCGCATCAAAAACAATCAGGGGATGCCCCACTTCGGTCACTTCCAGTTCTGGTGTGCCAACAAGTTGGGGAAAACACACAGGTTCTTGAAATCGCCCAAAAGTTGCCAGCGCACACAAGGCTTCAAGGTCATACCAGATTTTCAACCAGGCTGGAATCAAACCTTTCATCTGGGTTTTGCACCGATTGAGCA
>CAXNEV010000020.1:0-17158 GCA_964200925.1 Candidatus Latescibacterota bacterium
AAGGGAACACACCGCAGGTGTCGCGTTGATCACAAGCGAAGCGAGTAACATTGGGAATGCACCGAAGGTGCCCCATTGCTCACGAACGAATTGAGTCATCAGTGAATCGTTTATTTGAAATTTCTGGATGAGTCCTTTGTTTTCTAAAATGTTCCGGTCAAACTCAGCGTCCATTTGCGGGGCGGGCCGAGGTTTCGTTCCACTTCGGCGTAGTTGTATTGCAAGGCATTGTGTATGGTAACGGTTGCCGTGACAGGTTTTAAGGTATAAACAAACGACAGGTCCAACAGGTAAATGGCAATCAGGTCTCGGGTGCCTTCTGGAAAGAGTGCAACGCCCTGTTTGATTGGGCTGCGATAGGTGAATCGGCTTCCCAGTGTGAGGTTTTGAAATATATATTCTAAACCCGCACCTGCAATCAGGCTTGATCGGTAGGGCAATGGCAAATTGCCTGTGGGCAGGTGTTCCTGGGCGTCCAGAAAAGTGCATGACAGGTCGGTTTGTATGAAACCAAGCGCGGCTTGTGCGCTGATTTCGAAGCCTGCAATACGACCTTTGGAGACGTTTCTAAAACTGATGGTGCCCGTGTTACTGGGACGTGCTTCAATGAGGTTGTGATAGCGGCTATAAAATCCGGCCATGTCAAGCTGAACATAGGGCCAGTGGTACAGAAGGCCTATTTCAACAGATTGGGCACTTTCAGGTTTGAGGTTGGGATTGGGCACTATTGGCACACCTGAAAAGGTCGCATGGGTATAAATTTCGGCAATAGACGGGCTGCGAAATCCCCAGCCCAGGGTGCTGCGCAATGAGGTGTTTTTGTTCAGTTCATAAGAAAGGCCAATTTTGGGACTCAGGTTCTGGCTGGATAACTGGGCGTCTGTTTTGCCGTGATCGAGGCGGCTGCCCAGTGACAGAATAAACGGCGTGGATACGCGATACTCCGCCTGGCCATAAAGGGACAGGCTGTAGCCGGTGTGGTCGCCAAACAGGTTGATGGCCGAAGACACATGGTCTTTTATCCAGGAAGAGCCAACTGTGAGTGATAGTTTTGAAACGGGTTGCAGGTCGAGTTGGTATTCCTGACCAAATTTGTAGGCGGTTGAAAATCCTTCCCCTTCCAGGTCGTTGTCGAAGTGCGTGCGAAAGGCGAACGTTTTGATGCGATATCCAAATGTGGCGTTGTAGAGATGATAATAGTCGAGATTGATATTGAGTTTGGTTGACAGGGTTTGGTCGTTTTGATTAGAGGCTGGCACTTCGAGGGGTTCGTTGCGATCTTTCCATTGAATAAAAACGCCGTGATCGTCATAGGCCCAGTTGGCGGTGGCGGTGAGGGTTTGGGTGGTTGAAAAGGCCCGGTGGATTTTGATAAAGGTTTTGTAGCGGCGGTGCCAATCGTTTTCCCGATATCCATTGGTCCATTTTTGACCTGCTCCCAGCACCAATCCCCACTGGTGGATGTGACGGCTGTGGCTGATGTCAATGCCCTGAATATAGCGGCGATTCTGGGTCCATTGCCATTGGGGATAAGACGGATTGTTATAGATGCCAGCCCAGGTGCGGATATGGGTGACGGGAACGGGTGATGGATTTTTGGTGATGACGTTGATGATGCCCCCTAAAGCCCCGGTGCCATAAAGGGCAGAGCCTGCACCTTTGATGATTTCCACCCGCTGGATTTGATCCACGGGGATGGCGTCCCATTTGACATCGCCCTGGTCGGCCGATAAAGCTGGAAAACCGTCGATGAGCATCAGCACCCTACTGCCCGCACCGCGTGCATATCCGCTTGAGCCCCGCACATTGACCTGCCCACTGACCATCTGAACACCAGGTGCATAATCAAGGGCCTGATCGAGGCTGAGGGTATTTTGCGTTTCGATTGCCCGACTTTCTATCAGGGTGACACTGGTGGGCACATCAACAATATCGCGCGGGCGTTTGCTGGCCGAAACAACCAGAGATGGCAACACAATGGATGAGGGATGTAAAACAACCGTTAGGCGCACTGTGTCGCGGGAAGTGATGGTGATATTGCGATGGGTAGCCGGGGTGTAGCCGATCATTGAAAAAAGAAGGGCATATTGCCCGGCAGGCAAACCTGTCAAAGTGAATTGTCCAAACAGGTCCGTAGTGGTGCCCAAACCCGTGTCGAGCAAGGCAATGTTGGCCCCGGGCAAGGGTTCAGACGTTTCGGCATCAGTGACATATCCGGTCAGGCTACCGGCCCACACCGGGTTTGCCGGGCAAAGCAGGAAGATCAGGCAAAAAACCCGAGCAAATTTCCCGGTCGGGCAAATTGGCGCCTTCAATGAGCGAAAAATAGGCCTGTATATCGATGTTTTTAGCGGTTTCACCCGCAACTACCTCCACTGGGGTTGGCAACTTGCTGTTTTTGATGTGATAACAACCAAGCAGAGAGGTGAAGTTCCAAAATCCATTTTCAGGCCGCCAGGCCACCACCACCCAGGCATAGGTGCCAGCACTTTCAAGGGGCACGTCATATTCATACCGCGTTGCGCCAATGGCAACGGTGGTATCCCATCCGGCAATATTGAAAAAATCGGCCAAATTTTTGGGGAGGGTGCGATATACGGCCACCGCCACATCTGCGGTATTTGCAGGCCATGGGTCGTTAAAGATGAGGGTGCCTTTGATGCCAGGTTGATCTACAGGGCCAGAATCAAGGCCACGGTCGCAGGACAACAGGCAGAAAAAAAACAGGCAAAAAGCAGCAATAGACTGGAAACGGGGGCGTTTGATCCCGTTGGGTCGTTTTTTTTGCCAGGGCTTGTAGCTTGACAGGTTGTACAAGTGCCCTGCGTTTTTTACCATATTGTGTATATTCATGATAAAGACTATGGGAGGTGATATGTTGCCACTTGATCAGGTACATCGCGAAGCCGGGGCTTTTTTTATGACTTTACAAGGCCGGGATATTCCGGCGCACTATGGCGATGTGGATGCCGAATATCGCGCGGTTTGTGAATCGGCCGGTTTAATTGACCGCAGCCTGCGCGGCAAAGTGCGGGCAACGGGCAAAGATCGGTCGCGGTTTTTACACGGCATGGTCACCAATACCATTGCCGGGTTAACCGAGGGGGCGGGCAATTATTC
Source organism: Candidatus Latescibacterota bacterium (assembly GCA_964200925.1). GTDB lineage: Bacteria > Latescibacterota > UBA2968 > UBA2968 > UBA2968 > CAXNEV01. The sequence continues at coordinate 3,121 of CAXNEV010000020.1, forward strand.
GGCTGTGACCAATGCCCAAGGATACATGCTGTTAGACGTTTGGGTTCATCATCTGGGCGATTTTTTGTGGCTTGAAACAGAAGCCGGAGGGTCTCAAAAACTGTGCGAAACCCTGAATCGTTTTTTAATTGCCGATGATGTAACATTAACAGAGGAAACCAATCAATGGGCCATCATTGGTGTTCATGGCCTTGCGGCACAAACGGTTGTTCGAAAAGCCATAGGCGATATTGGCTCAGAATGGATCGAGAACCACACGGTTATTCGATCTTTGGGCGATGTGCCGGTTTTTGTAACAGCCCGGTCTTTTGCCGGATTTTCTGGTGTTGATTTGCGCATTGCCGCTTCTGATGCAGAACCCTTGTGGCATATTCTTTTGAAAGCAGGCGGTGTGCCGGTGGGCTGGCAGGCCGCAGAGATTTTGCGCATTGAATCGGGCATTCCTCGTTGTGGGATTGATATGGATGAAACAGTTTCTCCACTGGAGGTGGGTTTATCCCATGCCGTTGATTTTAACAAGGGCTGTTATATTGGTCAAGAGGCCATTGCCAAGATGCATTTTCGGGGCAAACCCCGCCGTTATCTGGTGGCTTTGCACATCACTGGCAACACCCCCCCTGCGGTGGGCAGCGATGTGCGGGTTGGCGATCAAAAAGTGGGGCGCATTACCAGCAGTGCTTTTTCTCCCCGACTTTCCCGGCCGGTGGTTTTGGCACAGGTGCGCCGCGGGTTTGAAACATCCGGGCAAGAGGTATTGGTGATGGCGGAATGCCCGGCCACGGTGATGGTGTTACCCGCTGTTTTGACAGATTAATTTTACGGGGGTTGGCAGTGTCTGTCAAGGAGTTTAACATGTGGGGTTGATTGTTGAAACTATTTAAGTTACAAGGGTTTTTGGCAATTTTCTTGACATCGTGTAGGGAAATGTAAATATTGGTTGTTATGGCAAATGACGTACTTAGAATTCGCAACATGTCCTTTTTTGCCTACCACGGGTTGTTTCCCGAAGAGGCCAGACTGGGGCAAAAATTTGAAGTGGATGTGGAAATTTTTGGCGATTTTCATGGGTTTGCCCATCAATCTTTGCCCAAAGTGGTTGACTACCCACAGGTGGTGGCCCTTGTTGAGCAGGTGATGACCAAAGAGCGGTATGGACTTGTAGAGGCATTGGCCGACCGCATTGCCGAAGTGTTGCAAGAGACTTTTAAACCGCATCGGTTGATTGTGCGGGTGCGCAAGCCCAACCCACCGGTTTCGGGACATTTTGATGGGGTTGAAGTGGAGGTGCATCGCGATGGGTGAAGGGGCTGGGGTTTTTGTGGGCATCGGGGCAAATCTTGGCGATCGCGAAAAAACCTTGCGTTTATCTGTTGAACAATTGCATGCCAGGCCCGATGTGCGTGTTGTGGGGGCTTCGCCTGTTTATGAAAGTGCCCCCGTGGGCGTGACCGATCAGCCCGAATTTTTGAATGCGGTGTTGAAGGTTGAAACGCGTTTGTCTGCCCGTGATTTTCTGGATTGGTTGCTCCATGTGGAAAAACAGTTTGGCCGGGTGCGAGAAAAAAAATGGGGTCCGCGCACACTGGATCTCGATATTTTGCTGTTTGATCAGCAGGTTATAGATGAACCGGGTTTGCAGGTGCCACATCCCTATATGCTCAAGCGGGGATTTGTGATGGCGCCTTTATTTGACCTTGCGCCACAGGCAGTACACCCTGCTTTTTTAAAAACCGTAGCAGAGCTAATTGCCGGGATGGATCTGGAGGTGGGATTGCGGAGAAGAGATGAAATCGATTTGATGTTCTGTGGAGAATAAGCGTAAGATGGCTGCGGTTCGATATATTGCCATAGAAGGTGTTCCGGGTGTGGGCAAAACGAATTTGGCCCGATTGTTGGCCAGCCGTTTAAATGCCCGGCTTGCGCTTGAAAATGTCGAAGAAAATCCGTTTTTGCCATTGTTTTATGAAGACCCGCAGCACTATGGATTTCAAGCCCAGGTGTTTTTTATGCTGAGCCGATATCGGTTGCAGCAAGAATTGCATCAAATGGATTTGTTCCATGCCATGGTCATCAGCAATTTTATTTTTGACCGAGACCGCATTTATGCCAATGTGGTTTTGAATGACGCAGAATTTGCACTTTATAAACGGTTGTCCGAAACGCTCGGGGAAAATATCCCACGGCCCGACCTGGTGATTTATTTGCAAAATTCTGTGACACCCGTACTGCGGCACCTGCGACATCGCGATCGGGGTTATGAACGCGTGATTACGCAAGATTATCTGGCGCGTTTGGTTGAGGCGTATAATCACTTTTTTTTTCATTATACAGACACGCCGTTGCTGGTGGTCAATGTGTCGGAGGTTGATTTTGCCCAAAGGCCCGATGAATTTGAAGATCTGGTTCATCAAATTCAAATTCCCCTGGCGGGTACGCGGTATTATCGACCGATGCATGTTGGGGTGTAATGTGTGGTGGGGCGATTCTGGTGCGTTGCCCAGGTTGCAGGGGAGATAAACCGGTTGGATTGTTCGAACTTTATAACATATAAAAGGGTGTATTTTTGAGGGGAATGTGGAGAGGATATGGGAACTCGTGTAAAGCCTGAATCGCTGCGAGATATGAAACAGCGGGGCGAACCAATTGTCATGATGACATGTTATGATTATCCGATGGCCCAGTTGCAAGATGCTGTGGGTGTGGATGTGGTTTTTGTGGGCGATTCGGTTGGTGTGAATGTGTTGGGATATGACCATCCGATGCAGGTGACGATGGCCGATATGGTGCATCATACACGGGCGGTTCGACGCGGGGTTCACTGTGGGTTATTGTTGGCCGATTTGCCTTTTGGCAGTTATGCCACGCCTGAACAAACACTTGAAAATGCCCAGTTGCTCATGGATGCTGGCGCAGAGGTTGTCAAATTGGAAGGCGGGCGACATATATTGCCTCAAATTGAAGCCCTTGTAGCAGATGGCATTTTTGTCATCGGGCATTTGGGATATACGCCACAAACGCGCACCGGAGAACGGCCAGTGTTTGGAGACCGATTGCACGAAGCCATAGAAGTGTTGGAAGATGCCCTATTGCTTGAACAGGCGGGTGCTCTGGGGGTGGTGCTGGAGTGTGTGCCCGAACGCGTGGCGCAAGTGGTGACCGAACGCTTGGGCATGCCAACCATTGGCATTGGCGCGGGGCGCTGGTGTGATGGTCAGGTGCTGGTGTTGCCCGATTTGCTGGGTATTCAGGAACGCGAATTTCGATTTGTCAAACAATATGCCCGGTTGCGACAACCCGTCAAAGAGGCGTTTTCGGCCTATCGCGACGATGTGAAGGCCCGGCGTTTTCCCGAAGATCAGCATCGTTTTTTGATTAAACGGGACGTTTTGCGTCAATTTAAAGATTGGGCGTTGCAGATCGAAGGGGCCGAACATGGTTGACGTGGTCAAAACCGTGCGCCAAATGCACCAGGTTGCCGATGGGTTGCGCCAGCAAGGGGTGCGCATTGGGTTGGTGCCCACGATGGGATATTTGCACGAAGGGCATTTAAGTCTCGTTTTGCGGGCGCTTAAAGAGGCAGATCGCGTGGTGGTGAGCATTTTTGTCAATCCCATGCAGTTTGGCCCCAAAGAAGATCTGGGGGCTTATCCGCGCGATCTGGATCGCGATTTAAACCTGATCAGCGAATTGGGCGCACATGTTGCCTATGTGCCTGAGGTTGTAGAGATGTATCCCGATGGGTATGCCACCGCTGTGGAGGTAGCAGGCTTAACCGATCATTTGTGCGGGGCTTCGCGGCCAGGGCATTTTCGGGGCGTGGCCACGGTTGTGGCCAAATTGTTTGCTGCCGTGAAACCCCATGTGGCTGTGTTTGGACAAAAAGATGCCCAGCAGGTTGCGGTGATTCGCCGCATGACACGCGATTTGAACCTGGATGTGGCCGTGGTGGTTGCGCCAACCGTTCGAGAAAGTGATGGCCTGGCCAAAAGTTCACGCAATATCTATTTAAGCCCGGAAGCGCGCCTGGAGGCGCCTGTGTTGAATCGGGCATTGCAAACAGGAAAAACGCTGATTGAACAAGGCGAACGGCAAGCCCAGGTGGTCATGGATACCATGCGCACTATGATAGCCGATGCGCCCCATGCGGAAATCGATTATATCGAGGTGGTTGATGCCGATCGCATTCAACCGGTTGAAACGCTTTCAGGCACGGTTTTACTGGCTGTGGCCGTGCGTTTTGGCAAGGCGCGCCTCATCGACAACATCGCGATTTTGGTCGGATAAAACAGATCGCCTTATACGGTTGAGAAATTTATTATAAGTATCTATTTTATCTTAAATAAGATTGAATGGCAAAGGACTTGACGCCCCCGAAAGAGTTCTTTATATTTTGAATTCAAACGAGAAATTTTCACTTCGGCTTTTTTTCATCCTCTCAACAAGGAGATTGTTTCAATGGCTTATGAACTTCCTAAGCTGCCCTATGCATACACGGCATTGGAACCGCATATTGATGCCAGAACCATGGAAATACACCATAGCAAGCACCACAATGCTTATGTGACCAATGTGAATGTCGCTCTTGAAAGCCATGCCAATTTGGCCGGTAAAAGCATTGAAGCGCTCATCAGCGATTTGAACAGCGTTCCCGAAGCCATTCGCACGGCCGTTCGCAACAATGGGGGTGGCCATGCCAATCACAGCCTGTTTTGGGCCATCATGAAACCCAATGGCGGCGGTGCGCCAACAGGTCCTGTTGCCGATGCCATTGTGCGCGATTTGGGCAGTTTTGAAGCGGCTGGTGAGCAGTTTACCAAAGCGGCCATGACGCGATTTGGCAGTGGTTGGGCCTGGCTGGTGGTTAAAGGAGGCAAACTGGCTATCATGAGCACGGCCAACCAGGACAACCCGTTAATGACGGGCGACGGAACACCAATTGCCGGGTTGGACGTGTGGGAACACGCTTATTATTTGCACTATCAAAACCGTCGGGCAGATTATATTGCTGCCTGGATGAATGTCATCAACTGGGACGAAATCAATCGGCGTTATCAAGCTGCCATCAAGTAAGGATATTTCTATGAGTCTTAAAACAGGCGATAAAGCACCGGGATTTACGCTTAAACAAAAAACTGCTGATGGTTTAAAAGATGTGAGTTTGAGCGATTATCTGGGCAAGAAAAATGTGGTTATTTTGTTTTTCCCACTGGTTTACACCTCGGTTTGCACCACCGAAATGTGTTCGGTCAGCCAGGGGTTGTCCGATTATGAAGGGTTAAATGCCCAGGTATTGAGCATCAGTGTTGACAGTCCATTTGCCCAGGAAGCCTGGGCCAAGGCCAACAACATTACCGCGCCTTTGTTGAGCGATTTTAACAAAGAAGTCAGCGCTGCTTACGGGTCGCAATATGCCGATCTGTTAGGGTTTAAAGGCGTGGCCAAACGCTCGGCGTTTGTTGTGGATAAAGCCGGTGTGGTGCGGTTTGTTTCTGTGTCGGATGATGCCAAAGTGGTGCCCGATTTTGACGCAATTAAAACATGCCTCAAAACGCTTGGTTAACAGGAGGTCCGACGCAATGGTTTCCATTACAGAGATGGCTGCTCACAAGATCAAAGACTTGCTGGTGCGCGAAGGGCGCACTGACGATCATGGGTTGCGTTTAAAAGTGATTGGCGGGGGGTGTTCCGGATTGCAATACCAGCTGGAATTCGATGAGGCTGCAAGAGAAGACGACAGCCTCATCGAAGCATATGGGGTCAAGGTGTTTGTCGATATGAAAAGTGCGCTCTATCTCACTGGTACTGAACTTGATTACGATGATGGGCTCATGGGTACCGGGTTTAGATTCAGAAATCCCAATGCCAAAAATCAGTGTGGTTGTGGGGAGTCCTTTAGCGTTTAAATAAAAGATTGTTAACTATTTGGAAGGGAGGGGTCTGTTGGGCTCCTCCCTTTTGGGCGGTTAAAGTGTTTTATGAAAATATTTTGCAAAATGGGTGTTCACGCCCTGTTTTTATTTTTACAGAGTATTGCGATGGTGATTGTTGCATTAAAATCGACGCGGTTTGCAGGGGTGTTTTGCGTGTGTCAGCCGAGGAATGAAAATCGACACACTGCCCGCGTCATGGACCTTAATCCGGATCTGAAGATTGATCACAGGAGGCTCCGATGGATGCATTGTTACAGGGAGCTCCAATGGCACTTGAAGCATATGGTATCTGGCTGGTGGTTGCCGTTGCCCTCCTCCTTTTTGGCCTGGGCTGGTTGGTATGCGCTCAGGTTCAAGCTCAAAAAATTCGTACAATTGAACAACAAACAGAAAAGCGGGTGGCCAAATTTGCTGAAAAAGCAGACCGGGATCGCAAAGCCGCATTTCTGGAAGAAAAAAATAAGTGGTATGAGATTAAATCAACTTTTGAACGCGACTTAGAACAAAAACGCCGCGACTTTGATCGGGCAACGGAAGAAATTCAGGAAAAAGATGCGCGGTTGGCAGAACGCGTAGAAGCAACACGACAGCGAGAAAAGGAACTGAGTCGCCGAGAGCGCGAAGGGCGGCAAAAAGCCACCAATCTTGAAAAGCGAGAAAAAGAACTCGATGACATTTTGATTCACCAACGGTCGCAACTCGAACGCATTTCAGGGATGAATGCCGATCATGCCCGCGATATGTTGCTTGAAAACATTCGAAATGATTTGAAACAAACGGCCATCAATATTGGTCGAGAAATTCTGGACCAGGTTAAAGAGCGATCCGACCGTGAAGCCAAAAAAATTCTGGCCCTGGCCATTGAACGCTGCTCCACAGACCAAACGGTACAGTCTTCCATTTCGGTGGTATCTTTGCCCGATGACGACATCAAAGGGCGTATTGTGGGCAAAGAAGGTCGAAATATTATTTCGTTTGAAGCGGCCACGGGTGTGAAAGTCATCGTGAATGACACCCCGGAGGCTGTGGTATTGTCGAGTTTTGACCCCATTAAACGCGATGTGGCGCGGTTGGCTATGGAACAACTGGTGCGCGAAGGGCGCATCAATCCCAGCCGGGTTGAAGAAGTTGTGGCCGATTGTGCAAAGAAAATAGAAGGCTTAATTGTCGAAGAAGGGCGCAAAGCCATTCGGGAATTGGGCCTTGACGATTTGCATCCGGAACTGGTCAAACTGGTGGGCAAATTAAAATATCGCACCAGTTATGGCCAAAGTGTGCTGGGACATTCCAAAGAAGTGGCTTTTCTGGCCGGTGTGATGGCCGCTGAATTGGGCATCGACGAAAAATTGGCAAGGCGTTGTGCGCTTTTGCACGACATTGGCAAGGCTGTCGATCAGGAATTGGAAGGCAAACACACCGATATTGGGGCCAATCTGGCCAATCAATATGGCGAAGGGCCCGAGGTGATTAACGGCATTTTTTATCACCACGGAGAGGCCGAGGCCATTACCCCCATTTCCTTTCTGGTTAAAGCAGCCGATGCCATTTCATCATCGCGGCCAGGTGCGCGGCGCGATGATGCCGAAGGGTATATCAAACGCGTGCGGGATTTAGAAGAAGTGGCGCAATCGTTTGAGGGGGTGCGAGATGCCTATGCCATTAATGCCGGTCGCGAAGTGCGCGTGATGGTCAATGCCGGTCGCGTGAACGATGATCAGGCCAAAACGCTGTCGTATGAAATTGCCCAGCGCATTCGCGAAGAAATGACCTTTCCCGGTGAAGTTCAGATCACCGTTATTCGGCAAACCATTTCCACCGATTGGGCCGGGCGTCCCAACAAACGACGCAAAGGGGTGCGGCCTCGTGGTCGAAATGGCCGTCGATTTGATCGCAATCGCCCTCGAAATGGCCCTGAAAGTCCTGCCATCAATAGTGTTGATCGCAAAAATGGCCCCTATCGCAATCGCTCTGTTGACACAGAACAGGACAATGCCGGTGTGTCTTCTGAGGGCCCCGAACAGGGTTCTCGTACCGCGCAGGCCAATGAATAACCATGGTCGGCGGTTATTCTGAAATCGCACAAAACCACTTTCAATATCCTCGAAATGTGGGCATGTTGCTTGAGGCTTCTGCAACAGGACAGGCCGAAAATCCGGCATCTGGGGCTTCCGTTGTTTTGCATCTATCTGTAACGTGTGGCGTGATTGATAAGGCCATGTTTCAAGCGCAGGGGTGTGCGGCGACCATTGCGGCAGGTTCTATGGTGACCGAGTTGTTAATAGGCAACCCGCTATGTTTTGCAGAAAAATTGACACGGGCGGATGTTGAAAAGGCTTTGGGAGGGTTGCCGCCGACCCGGAAACACGCTGCGGATCTGGTTGTGGAAGCCGTGAAAGCGGCATTGGTTCATCTGGCCAGTCGGGCACAAGAATGAAGATTTGTCGTATTTGGGCAGGGCATGGTGGTGTCCTGCCTGTTGTTTTGTTAGATGCATACAACACGGGTAACATGTCAGCTTTCGGATACAGTTTAAATGTTCCAGCCTTCTGCCTCTTCTGTCACTGAGCAAATTAAGGGAATTGCCCATCGGTTGGGGTTTGATCTGGTGGGGGTTGCCTCTGTTGAGCCTCCAGAACATTTCTCTTTTTTTGAGAATTGGTTATCTCAAGGGTATGCAGGCCAGATGGACTATTTGGCTCGCAATGTGGATCGTCGGGGCAATGTGCGTGAAATAGAAAGCGATGCCCGGTCTGTGTTGTGTGTGGGGTTGATTTATCAGCCGTTGGAAAGTCCGGCAGAAAAAAGCGATGAGCCCTGTGGGCAAATCTCTCGTTATGCCCGAGGCGATGATTATCACCACCTGATGAAGGCGCGGTTGCTGGAATTGCTGGCGGAAATTCAAAAAATGCATCCACAGGCCAATGGGCGAGTGTATGTGGATACAGGGCCGGTACTCGAACGCGATTTTGCAGCCCGGGCCGGATTGGGCTGGTTTGGCAAACACACCTGTTTGATCGACAAAAACAAAGGCTCGTGGTTTTTTCTGGGCGAGATTATTTTGAACCTGGCCTTAGAAGCTGATGCCCCTGTTCTGGATCACTGCGGCACGTGTACGCGGTGTTTGGATGCCTGTCCAACCGATGCCATTGTCGCACCCTATGTGGTCGATTCTCGCCGGTGCATTTCGTATTTGACAATTGAGTTAAAAGGGGCTATTCCCCGCAATTTGCGCCCCCTGATGGGCAACTGGATTTACGGGTGTGACATTTGCCAGGATGTGTGCCCGTGGAATCAAAAACATGCCAAATCCACCGATGAACCTGCTTTTCAGGCACGCGATGGGTTTGCCGCGCCAAAACTTTCCGATGTGATCGCCATGGATCAGGCGGCGTTTTCAGAAACATTTAAAGGCAGCCCCATTAAACGCACCAAACGCCGGGGGTTGGTGCGCAATGCGGTTGTGGCACTGGGCAATGTGGGATCGCTTTTGGATGTGCCAATGCTTGTTCGGGCACTTTGTGATGGTGAGCCTCTGGTGCGCGGTCATGCGGCATGGGCGCTGGGGCAAATTGGCGGAGATGAAGCAAAAACAGCCCTTGAAAAGGTGTGGATTGATGAAGAAGATCAAGAGGTGCGGGAAGAGATTCACTTGGCGCTGGAAGGGTTAAAAATTTGGACGATGGACGCTTGAATTTTCGATGATAGACGATAGACGATGGAAAACCCTGCTTTAAACCATCGTCCATCGTCTATTGTCTTACTTTATATAACAGAGGTTTTCTTTGAGCGAGTTGCTGGGTATAGAATTGGACGGCATGGCCGTCACAAAAAACTTTGAACCCGAATTGCCTGTGGCACCTGTGATGGGGCGCAAAGTGTATATTGAAACCTATGGCTGCCAGATGAATGTATCGGACACCGAATTGATGCACGGGGTTTTGATACAGGCTGGATATGGGCTGGCTTTTGGTCCTGAAGATGCCGATATCATTGTGTTGAATACCTGTGCCATCAGAGAGCATGCCGAAGAACGGGTGATTGGTCGGTTATCGCAATTGAGCGGTCTCAAACACAAACGGCCCGATCTGGTGATGGGCGTGTCGGGCTGTATGGCCAAACATTTGTCGGAAACGCTGGTGGCTAAAGCTCCTTATGTGGATCTGGTGGTGGGGCCGGATTCTTACCGGCGATTGCCAGCTTTAATTGCCGAAGCCACAGGGGATTCGGCCCATGACGTGCGGTTGAATCGGGCAGAAGATTATGCAGGGCTTGATCCCCTTCGCAAAGATGGCACCAATGCATGGATCACCATTATGCGCGGGTGCGACAAATTTTGTACCTTTTGCATTGTGCCTTATGTGCGGGGGCGAGAGCGCAGTGTTTTGGCCTCTGAAATTGTGCGACAAGCACAAACAGCCGCTGATGAGGGATTTTGCGAAGTGACCTTGTTGGGCCAAACGGTCAATTCGTATCGCGATGGCGATTGTGATTTTGCCGATTTGCTTTGCAAAATTGCGCGTATTGATGGCATTCGGCGCATTCGGTTTACGTCGCCGCATCCTGGTGATTTTGATGAAAAGCTGATTGCCACCATCGCATCAGAACCCAAAGTGTGCCGGTTTGTTCATTTGCCTGTGCAATCGGGTTCTCAGGCGGTGCTTGCGGCAATGAAGCGCAGTTACACAACAGAGGCCTATTTAAAACTCGTGGATGATTTGCGTTCTGCCATGCCGGGGTTGTGTTTGAGCACCGATATTATTGTTGGATTTCCGGGTGAATCGGAAGAAGATTTCGAAGCCACTTTAAATCTGATGCGGCAGGTGCGTTACGATTCGGCTTTTATGTTTAAATATTCGGCTCGCGAAGGCACAGCGGCCCATCGCGACATGCCCGATACGGTTTCTGAGGCCGAAAAAGTGCGGCGTTTGGAGGCGGTTATAACGCTGCAAAACCAGACCTCTGAAGAGATTAATCAGGGGTATGTGGGACGTGTGGAAGAGGTGCTATTGCAGGGGGATGCCCGAAAGGGCGAAGGGTTGGCCACCGGAAAAACCGATGGGTTTAAAACGGTGGTTTTTCCGCGGCAGAACGCTCAAGATAACACTTTTGTGCGTGTGAAAATTGTCGCAGCCACATTGCGCACATTAATGGGACAAATGGTGAGGTAGATCTATGCTGCTCGACATTGAACAACCCAGACGTCGTTTGCCCAAATGGTTTCGGGTGCAGGCCCCTGGCAGCGAGCAATACCGCGATTTGAAAGCGTTGATACAGCAGCAGAATTTGCACACGGTATGTGAAAGTGCCCGATGCCCCAATATTGGCGAGTGCTGGAATTCGGGCACGGCAACGTTTATGATTTTGGGCGATATTTGCACGCGCAGTTGCGGATTTTGCGCGGTAAAAACGGGTCGTCCTGTGGGGTTGGATACCGAAGAACCCCGGCGCGTAGCCGAGGCCGTTGCCCATTTAAATTTGCGCCATGCGGTGGTGACTTCGGTGAATCGCGATGAATTGCCCGATGGCGGGGCAGGGATTTTTGCCCAGACCATTCGCGAAATTCACCGGTTGTGTCCCAAAACCAGCATTGAGGTTTTAATTCCCGATTTTCAGGGCAATTGGGATGCCCTGTCACAGGTGATGGAGGCCGGGCCAGAAATTTTAAACCACAATTTGGAAACGGTGCCCCGGCTTTACAAACAGATGCGGCCTCAGGCCAAATATCCGCGGTCGCTTGAGTTGTTGCTCCGTGCCAAGGACATGAAACCAGATATCCCAACCAAGTCGGGCATTATGGTGGGGGCGGGTGAAACCCTCAACGAGGTGCATCAAACCATTGCCGATATTGCGGTGCAAAAGACCGATATTTTGACTATTGGGCAATATTTACAGCCCTCTCCCGACCATGTGCCCATCGCTCAATTTTACGATTTAGATGCTTTTGATCAGCTCAAAAAATGGGCGCTGTCGCTCGGATTTTCTCATGTGGAATCAGGCCCTCTGGTGCGCAGTTCCTATCATGCGGCCGATCAGGTTGTTGGGGATATCAAGCGGTGAAAAGAAGGGGTGGAAAGGGGTTTGGGGCTGCCAAAATTTCCCGTGCATAAATTCTCTTTATGCATTTTCTTTGTTGAGGTTTCCCCGTTATGTAGCGAAAAGAAAAACAATGGAGAAAATGCAATGGTTGAGCAGGCCGGGGTATCTAAGCGTTCTGTTTTTCATTGCGCTGCAGTCTTTCAAAATTGAAGTTATCTGGAGGATGAGGGTATGATGTTCATGCGTTTGTTGGTTTGCGCTGCAATGCTTTTTTTCTGCGGCTTTCAATTTGCGCAGGCACAGGAAAATCAGAAAGCCCCTGTTTACCACGATTTGCCTTTGCGCACGCAGGGGGCATTGGAGGTTTTTGTTGAAACCGCCAATTTTCGCGGTACAGAAGGAATGACCCGGCTGGAAATTTACAGCCTGCTGGATGCCCGGCAGCTTCAATTTGTGCCCGAAGGGGGGAAATTTGTTTCGCAAGTTGATTTTACCGCTGTGTTGCGCGATAGCATGGGCAAAGAAATCAAACGCGAACTGTGGACGCGCAACGTTACGGTGACCGATATGCAGATGGTGAAAAATCAGGGGGCACTGGTGCGAGATCTGGCCAGCCTGGATGTACCACCTGGAAAATATCAGTTTGCTTTCACAGCCGAAGATATTTATGGCGACCACTCTGGCACATGTGAAGGGCATGTTCTGGCGCGCAATTTTGCACAAACCGAACTGGCCGTTAGCGATGTGATGTTTGCTTCTGAACTGATTCCGACAACAGAAACGGGGCGTTTTGTCAAAAACAATTGGCAAATCACACCCAATACGACGCGGTTTGTGCGGACTGGCGATTCCCTGCGGGTTTATTTTGAGATTTACCATTTGAAAATACAACCCGATAAACCCAATGATTCGTTTGTGCTGGGTTACAGTTTAATTGATACGGGGGATGTGGCGGTTAAAACTTATCCGGCCAAGCGGTTGTTAAAACCCGGAGAGAGTGTTGCCAAAACAGAAATGTTGGATACACAGGGCCTGTCGGGTGGGGTATATAGGTTGCAGGTGGATTTGTTTGACCGGAGCACCCGCGAACACGTGCGGTATCGCCGGCCTGTGTTTTTGATTTCGGAAGAACAGGAAATGTCAAAGTTGACAGAAGCAGAAGAGGCGCAATTGCGCTATTTCCGAAACATTGAAATTGTGGCAACAGAAAAAGAGCTGGCGATATTTGAAAAACTCAAGACAAATGATGAGCAGATGAAATTTCTCAAAGTTTTCTGGTTGAAACTCGATCCCACACCTGGAACACCGCTAAATGAACGATTGCGCGATCATATGATGCGGTTGCAATATGCCGATGAGAATTTTACATCAGAGCCGGGCAAACGCGGATCGGATACCGATAAGGGGCGGGTTTATATTAAATACGGTCCGCCCGATGAACGCGATTATACCACCTCTGCCGCAGGTGGAAAAGCGATTGACACATGGATTTACGAGAAGTCGGGGCGGTATATTTTTGTATTTTTTGATCGCCGGGGTACCGGTATTTACGAGCTTGTGCATTCGACCATGTCGGGTGAAGTTTACAACCCAGAATGGCAGCGCACGGCATTTTGACCTGTAGAGGCTTATGGATCAACGATTTTTACTGGAACGTGGTACGGGTATTTTTACAGGGAATGAACTGATTGTAAAAGGTGGTCTGGAAGGTGGCATGGGTTTGATGACGGGCTACCCGGGCTCACCTGTTGCGGAAGTTTTTGATGCGGCCGAGCGCATTTGCGATTTGCTGGTCGAAAAAGGCATTGAGGTGCAAATTGCCAACAATGAAGCATTGGGCGCGGCGCGTTTAAACGGTGCTCAGATGGAGGCCATTCGCGCCATGGCCGTGATGAAAAGCGTGGGTGCTCATGTGGCATCTGATGCGCTGGCTCTGGGCAATATGGCCGGAACTGGAAAAGATGCGGCTGCCGTGGTGGTGTTTGGCGATGACACCTGGTCTGAAGGCACACAGGTGCCGGCCGATTCGCGGTTTATTGCCCGGCATCTGTATATGCCGATACTGGAGCCCA
>CAXNEV010000021.1:0-16409 GCA_964200925.1 Candidatus Latescibacterota bacterium
GGGCGCGATGTAAAACCCATCAGCGCGATACTGTTTTTGAATCATGGGATTTCTTCCTGATGATGGGTATTGGATTTTCATGATGAACACAAAAGCGCCATAAATGGCGCTTTTGTGTTTCGGATGAAATGGTCCTTGATTCTGTCTTATAAAAGATCATTTTTTATAAGATACGGTGACTGTCTGTACCCATCAAGTGTATATTCTTTTGTAGAGAGGGCTTTTATATAACAGATTTGACCTTTTTTGACCAAAACCCTATATTCAATTGCAATCTAAATACAAGAAAAAACAAGCAGAACGGGGAAATATTGTGATGAAAATTCAAGTTTATGCCTGTCATGAGGGCGTGCAGGAAAGTTTGTTGCGCGAATGGGTGGCTCGTGGCCACGACGTTTATTTGACCGAAGGCGTCACAAAATGGGATGTAAAACGCGCCCCTGTCGCTGAAGGAGTAAAGCGGGAATGGCCCAAAAATCCCGATGTGATCTGGGTTGGCTCGCCCCAGGATGTGGGACAAGCGGTGTTGTATAAGTTGAAGCTGTTTAAACCCGGTATTCCACTGGTATTAACACACTGGTGGATTCCGTCCATTAAGCGATTTGCTGGAACGGTATATAAATTTGCCCATCAGGTGAGTGTGTGCGGCTGGGGTCGTGACTATTTAAAGGAACACTGGCAACGGGATTCTGCCGTCATGTATTGCCCGGTAGATGGCGATATTTTCACATTGCGCGAAGAAGCCCCCGATCCCAAACGGGTGATTATTGTCGGCAATCATTTCCCCTCGCGTGCAATTATGGGGTGGGAATATCTGGTTGCAATTATGGACACGGTGTACCAAAAAGATCCCGAAGTTCACTTTGAATTTTTGGGAGTCAATCCAGAAATAAATCCCAACGACTTTCCCAATGTATCAACACGTTCATTGCCCCAAAATGAAATGCCCGATTATCAAGCGCGCGCGCGGTGTGTGGCCATTACGACGACATTCAATCTGATCCCGCATTCTCTGCTGGGTGCCATGGCGCTGGGGCGCAATATTGTGGCCTTTGATTTGCCGTCTTTACATGAAGTAATCGAACACAAAAAGAGCGGATTTCTCATTCCGTGTTATGATACAGATGCTTTTGCCGAGCGCATTTTGCAACTGACCAGTTCACCCGTCGATCCTGAAATAGGTCGGCGTAGTCGAGAAAATGTAATGGCCAGATGCGACCATCGGTTGGTGGCAACCCAATATGAGAAATTTTTTGAGCGGGTGGCAAGATAATTTGCTGGTCACGGGTCATGTGTTCAATAAACACACGATACAGGAACTGATTTTCCGCGCGATTCCGTTTATCAATATCTCTCGAAATGCCGCTGAGCTTGATAGGCTAACTCATAGCGTGCATCCCCTAAAGGGTGTTCGCGGAAAATCAGCCCTCCCGGCGCTTGAGGGAACGACTTTTTGCCTACTTTTTGGTCGTTCAAAAAGTAGGTCGCCGAAGGCATAAAAATGTGATAAAAGATGCGCCCTTTAAAAGGGAGGCTTCAGGGAATTTATCAGCCCATACGCACTTTTCATACAGTCTCCCCTCCCAAGCAATGTAACACAACAGGTTATAGATGGCCAAACGGTCTAAACGAACACAAGAACAGCGCACATCTGAAATAAAAAAAACACCTGTGCGCACCTTTTTGAATTTGGAAGCCTTAGAAGCTTCGCCTTATTTTTTGCCTGCACTCATGGCCTGTGGGTTGATCCTGGGCATTTTGTTTTATGATCCCAATCTTGGGCTGAGTGGTGACGATGCCCAGTTTATCAACATTGGTCGGTCAATGGCCGCAGGGCATGGATTTTCTGAAATGTTGGAGGAAGAACCGGTAGCACATACCAAATATCCGTTTGGGTTTCCGCTGTTGATTGCATTTGTCGATTTGATTTTTCCAGGCAATTTAGATGCACTCAAAGGATTGGTCATATTGTTGTATGCCGTGTCTTTGCCTCTCATATATAAAGTGATTCGCCAGATAGCCGAACCAGCATTTGCAGGAATGGTTTTTTTGCTGTGTTTGGTTTCACCGCCGTTGCTGGATTTTTCGCACCAGGTAATGTCCGAAATTCCGTTTGTTCCGCCTGCATTACTGGCTTTGTTTTTTCTGCATCGCGCCCATGAAAAACCCACCTATGGCAATTTGGCGGGAGCCGTGATTGCGATGATGGCAGCCTATTACATCCGCAGTGCCGGAATTGCCCTGGTGGGCACAGGTGTGCTTTTTTTTGTGTTGCACAAACAGTGGAAAGAAGCAGCCATTGTTGGTGGGGGTTGTTTTGCTCTGGCTTTGCCGTGGTCTTTGCGCAATTCAGCACTTGGCGGAGGCGATTATGTGAACCAGTTGCTCAGCATAGATCCCTATCGGCCCGATCAGGGTTTGTTGACTTTTGGGACGCTTGTCGAGCGTGTTGTCACCAATCTGGAGATTTATGGGTTGCGCGAGATTCCACGCATTTTTTTGCCTTCCCTCATAAGTGAGGCCAACTGGATTTTGGGGCTTGTTTTTTCGGGGGTTGTTTTATATGCCATTATAACCGGCATTCAACAGCGGCAAGTGTTGCCCGTTTATGTTTTCTGTTACCTAAGTTTGCATCTGCTGTGGCCGCAAGTATGGTCGGACATTCGATTTTTGATTCCGGCAATTCCCGTGTTGTTTTATGTGTTTTTTAACAGTGGGTTTAACCTGCTAAAAAGGGTCACAGCTTCTTCGCGCACAGTCATGGCCGTATTTTTTTTGTTGTTTGCTGCGTCTAATATTTACGCGGCCTATCAACTTTCAGAACAGATTGGCCATTTTCCACCCAATTGGAAAAACTATTTTGAAGCCGGTGACTGGATTCGCGATCACACCCGTTCCGATGCCAAAGTGGCTTGTCGAAAACCATTTTTGACCAATGCCACTTCCAATCGAAAAACAACGGGTTATATTTGGGAAAGTCCGGAAGCCATAGTGAAAGATTTTGAAAAAAAAAATGTCGATATTGTGATTGTCGATCAAATCGGTTTTGCCTCAACACCGCAATATCTCATTCCTGCCATACAAAAATATCCCGACCGGTTTGAAGTGTTGCATATTGTGCACAATCCAGACACTTATATTTTAAAATTTAAAAGGCTGGAACCGGGAACTGGCAATGCCCCATAATCCAACCGCATCCCATCGGGAAAAAATTCTGTTGTTTCGACCCGATCATTTGGGTGATTTGTTGCACACAACGCCAGTGTTATACGCCTTGCGGCAAACCTATCCCGATGCACATATTAGTATATGTGTGGGTGCATGGGCAGCTCCTATTTTGAAGGGCAATCCCGATCCCGATGAGGTCATTATTTGCAATTTGCCCTGGCTGGATCGGGGGCCTTCGCCTTCATGGCAACCTTTGCCCAGTGTAATTCGACAGATTCGCGCCCAACGATTTGATCGCATTTTGAATTTTCGGGTGGCCGCCAAAGCAGCTGCGTTTTCCCGTTTGTTGGGTGGCAAAGAACGTTGGGGATTCAACGTTCAAAAGTCGCGATGGGCCTGGACACATCATGTAACCTACAGTCGGGAGCGACATGTTGTTGACAATTACATGGCACTGGCAAAAGCGCTTGGGGCATCCTGTGCAGATGTTCAGTTTCGAATTTACCCAGAAGTTGAAGACCTGACAGGTATTGAGGCATTTTTGAAAAACAGCCCCCCGGTGGTGGTGCTTGGCGTAACGTCGGGGCATCCTCAAAAATCGTGGTTTCCCGATCGATGGGCACAGGTAGCCGATGTGCTTGTAGATCGCGGGTTTCGCATCTTGCTCAATGGCAGCCCATCGGAAGGCTTTCACATTGAAGCGGTTCGTTCACACATGAAAAAACAAGCCGAAAGTTTGATCGGGCGATTTTCCGTGCTGCAATTTGCCGGGTTTTTGCGCAAGTGTGCAGCCATTGTGACGCTCGATTCTTTCCCAATGCATCTATCAGCGGCGGTGGGCATCCCCATTGTGGCTTTGTTTGGGGCAACCAACAGTGTGATGTGGGGACCCTATCCGGGTAAAAGCCCGACAATTGTGGTAGAACCACCTGCCGATATCCCGCGCAATGCCAAAGCGATGGCCTGGATTCAACCCAAACATGTGATGGATGCTTTTGACCGGCTGGATTTGACGTGATTGTGCCGATTCACATTTGTAAAAAAACACGCGATTTGATATTTTTTTTCATCGTTGCAAAATCAAAAGGAAGATGGTTCAAAATGCCTATTTCTTCCACTCTCTTTTTTCTTTTCCCAAAAGCCCGGGTTATTTCATTCATGTTCCTAAAAAGGTAAGTGAAATCAAAACCCATGCCTTGGAGCAAAAAACCCGCATAAAATGCAGCGAGAACAACTTCGAATGAACACACAACCCAGTATTGAATCCATTTCTGAAAACACATCCGAGAGCGTTCCAAATGTAAGCCTCGTCATCCCCTTGCTCAATGAAGAAGAAAGTTTGCGGCCATTGATGCAAAAGATTCGCGAGGTGTTTAACCAAAACCATTTGTCTTATGAAGTCATTTTTATAGACGATGGCAGTACAGATGGGTCCATGAAGGTGCTGGCAGAATTGCATGCAACCTATATAGAAGTGAAAGTGATTCAATTCCGGCGCAATTTTGGAAAAGCCGCAGCTTATACGGCGGCTTTCAAACAGGCACGCGGCACATTTGTTATCACCATGGATGCCGATTTGCAGGATGATCCGGCAGAGATCCCCAATTTGTTGGCCAAGATACACGAAGGATATGACCTGGTTTCAGGATGGAAAAAGAAACGTTTTGATCCACTGGGCAAAACAATTCCATCCCGGTTTTTCAATTGGGTCACAGGCATTGTATCGGGCATTGATATTCACGATTTCAACTGCGGTTTGAAAGCCTATCGCAATGAGGTGGTCAAAGACGTGCGCGTTTTTGGTGAATTGCACCGCTACATTCCCGTGCTGGCACATCTGGAAGGATATCGCGTGGGTGAAATTCCAGTGCAGCACCATGCCAGACAATTTGGTATAACCAAATATGGTTGGAGCCGTTTGTTGAAAGGTTTTCTCGATTTATTGACCGTTATGTACATTGGCAAATATATGGGGCGACCTTTGCATTTGTTTGGCACATTGGGTCTCGTTTTTGGACTGATGGGGTTGTTGATTGATATCTATGTTGCATCGTTGTGGTTTCAAACAGGCACAATTCAAAACCGGCATCCATTGCTGACGCTGGGGGTATTATTAACCGTGCTGGGCGTTCAGATTGTTTGCACGGGTTTGCTGGCAGACATGATTACACGCGGTACACAGCCAGGTGAGAAATTTAATATTCGCAAGATATTGGAGTAGTCGCAAATCACGGGTCAAACAAAAAGCGGCCATTTGGCAAAAGCGACTAATTGCCCAGTTACTCAATCGGAAGTTTTTGATATGTCTGCAAAAAAAATTTTAGTGACAGGTGGAATGGGGTTTGTGGGGTCTTATCTGGTGGATGCGCTGGTGGCGCGTGGGCATCAGGTGCGCATTTTTGACAATCTGGATGTACAGGTGCATCCCAACGGTCAATTGCCTGATTATGCCAATCCCGATGCGGAATTTGTTCGAGGAGATGTGCGCAATTACGACGCCTTTAAAAAAGCACTGAACGGGATAGAAGTAGTATTTCATCAGGCCGCCGCAGTAGGCATGGGACAGTCGCAATATGAAATTAAAAAATATGTAGATGTCAATACCGGTGGCACTGCCAATCTGCTCGATATTCTGGTGAACAACAAACACGGTGTTGAAAAGATCATTGTAGCGGCGTCGCAAACGAGTTATGGCGAAGGGTTGTACAAATGTTCGGAACACGGAATTCAGCATCCAGGGTTGCGACCCATATCACAGCTTCAACGCATGGAGTGGGAACACCAGTGTCCGGTTTGTGGTGCCGACATGCCCGCCTATCCCGTGTCTGAAGAAACCGAGCGAATTTGTTATGCCATTTATGCGCAAACCAAAACACACCAGGAAGACCTGGTGCTGAACATTGGGCGAGCCTATCAGATTCCGGCAGTGGCACTGCGTTATTTCAACATTTTTGGGCCGCGCCAATCTTTGTCGAATCCATATACAGGTGTGGGTGCAATTTTTATGAGCCGTCTCAAAAATGGCAAACGCCCGGTGATTTATGAAGATGGCAAACAGTCGCGAGATTTTATTTCGGTTCACGACATTGTGCAGGCCAATTTGCTGACAATGGAAAAATCCGACGGCAATTATCAGGCATTTAATGTAGGGTCGGGCAAAGGGACGTCCATTGCGCAAATTGCCATTGTGTTGTCTCAAATTTTAGGCTTAGAACACCTCGAACCAGAAATTACAGCCAATTATCGCGCAGGAGACACACGCCACAGCGTAGCTGATATTTCGCGCATACAAAAGATACTGGGTTTTAAACCGACCGTTGGTTTTGAACAGGGTATGGAAGAACTGGTTGAGTGGGCACGCAACCGCGAAGCCGTTGATGGGTTTGCCAAAGCGCAAGCCGAACTTCAAAGCCGTGGCCTGACGGCTAAACTTGACACGGAGTAAAAGTGATGGCCACCATTCCACTAATTGACCTTTTTGCACAATATCAATCCATCAAAAGCGAAATAGATACTGCGATACAACATGTGATTCGCGACAGCGCTTTTATTGGCGGGGGTTATTTAAAAACATTTGAAGAGGCATTTGCTGCTTATTGTCAGTTGCCTTATGGCGTTGGAGCCAGCTCGGGAACAACAGCTTTGCATTTGGTATTTGCAGCACTGGGATTGGAACCAGGAGATGAAGTCATTACGGTGCCCAACACGTTTATAGCCACAGTTGAAACCATTGTACAAACAGGTGCCAAACCTGTTTTTGTGGACGTATGTCCCGATACCATGAACATGGACCCAGACAAACTGAATGCGGCAATTACACATAAAACGCGAGCCATTGTGCCAGTGCATTTATATGGTCAACTTGCCGATATGGATCCGATTGTGGCTATTGCCCAAAAACACAATCTGGCTATTGTGGAAGATGCGGCACAAGCACATGGAGCGGAGTACAAAAAAAATCGGGCAGGCCACTTCGGTATGGCTGCCACATTTAGTTTTTTTCCAGGCAAAATCCTAGGCGCTTATGGTGATGCTGGCATGGTTGTGACACAAGATGAAAAATTGGCCAACCGCATGAAAATGCTGGCCAACCATGGCCGATTGGACAAATACGAACACCAAATGCCGGGTTACAACTACCGCATGGATCCTTTGCAAGCAGCAATTTTGTCAGTTAAACTTAAACACCTCGACGATTGGCTGGAACGCCGACGCGTGCATGTGCGACTTTACAACACGTTGTTTGCAGAAAGCGATATCCAACCTCCGATTGAACGGGCAAACAATCGGCATGTTTATACGTATTATGTGATTCGCACCAAAAAACGCGATGCCGTGATGCAGGCGCTAAAAGACTGCAATATTGATGCGATTATTCACTATCCATTGCCCTTGCACCTTCAACCGGCTTTTCGCAATTTGGACTACAAACTGGGCGATTTTCCGGTGGCTGAACAGGCGGCACACGAAATTTTATCGCTTCCGCTGTATCCCGAAATGACAGCAGATCATATTCAACAGATAGCCGAACAGGTTTTGCGTGCATAAAATTTGGGAATCCAGCAAAACACCAATAATGGCTTTATAACCGATCTTGCATACTTTTTATGCATGAACCGGAACAGCGACCAATTCAAGTTCGCTGGATTCATCTAATACGCGAAGTGCGCGGCGAATTTTTTCAGATCGTTCATCGTCACCATGAATGGCATAATAAAGAGCCAAGTAAGCCAACCGATCGCGTTTTTCAAAATGATTGTTAGTCATGACTGCCTCCCTGAAATGAAACGGTAAAATTTGAAAGTTACAATTATTTTCATATGCAAAATTAATGCCAAAATTTTAAATTTTTAAATAGATTACATAACTATTTATTTTTAAATAGATTATATTTTTATTTTCCAAAGTAATTTTTTACGTTACTGTCTCATTTTTGTGACATGATGCAAAAAAATGCCAATATCCATCTGTAAATTGGCAAATTCTGCCATTCTGTCAATCTTACAGGAACACCATGTTTGAACTAATTGTTGTGATTATCATGGTTATTCAGCTTTATGTCATTTTTTATATTTACAAACGCTTTTGACAATCTCAACCGTGCCTTAAAATCAAGAATCGGCAACTTCAGATGTTTTCGATGTGATGGACCACACACCTTTAACATTTTTTTTCGATGAAGCTCCATCCAACCACTTTGTTGATCGTTGCCATGTTCGGTTCTTTTGTGATCATTTTAACCGCCATGATCGCGATTTTTCGCCCCGCCTCCCCCCCTCGACGGCGCATTGAACCGGTTGTGGTTCGTCCACAGGTGCGCGATACAGTTCAACACATCGTTACATCCGCACCAATAATGGATACCACACAACAACCTAAGGAACCCAAATCAGACCCGGTTGCCTCAACACAAAGTCCCATCAAACAAATAAAAACCATTCCCAAATCAGCCGAGGCCAGCCGTCAGCTTTATTTTCAACTTGAGCGGGAACAACAAGAGATGGTGCAATTGCGAGTCGATATAGAAAAGCGGTTAAAATCCGCTTTATCTGAACACAATCAAAAATTGGCGCAACTTGCACATCGTTGTGAACCGCTTGAACCCGGTGAAGCCGCGCAAATTTTAATCGATTTAAGCGATGAAGATGTCGCCGGGGTTTTGCGGCAAATGCAATCGGAAAAAGCGGCATCCATTATTGTGTTGCTCAAGCGTTTGGGCCGCGATGTGGGAAAAATAAAATAAAACACTTTTGCTTTTTTCAGGAGCTTTCCATGCTGGATATCAATTTGATTCGCGAGAATCCCGAACGTGTCAAACAAGCGTTGCTCAAAAGAATGGAAACGGTTGATTTTACCGACTTGTTAACCTGGGACAAACAACGCCGACAACACGTAACAGAAATTGGGCAGTTGCGGGAAAAGCGCAACACAGTTTCGGCGCAAATTCCACAAATGAAAAAAGCCGGGCAAGATACGGCGTCGGTTCAGCAGGAGATGAAAGAGGTTTCAGCGCGCATCAAAACGCTTGAGACAATACTGGATGAGATCGAACACAATATCCGTGTTACGCTTGAAAGCCTGCCCAATATGCCAGCTGATGATGTGCTGTCGGGAGGCAAAGAAAACAACAAAGTGATGCGCACTTGGGGCACAAAACCTGTGTTTGATTTTCAACCCAAAGACCATGTGGATAGGGTGACATCATTGGGTTTAATTGATTATGAACGCGGCGTAAAAATGGGTGGTTCGGGCTTCTGGTTATATGTGGGCATGGGTGCGCGGCTGGAGTGGGCATTGCTCAATTATTTTGTTGATCAGCACGTTCAAGATGGTTATGAATTTGTATTGCCACCGCACATTCTCAACTATCCTTGCGGTTATACAGCAGGGCAATTTCCAAAGTTTCAGGACGATGTATTTTTGCTGAAAACCAATGACGATAAGGTGCAGTTTTTATTGCCAACATCCGAGACGGCATTAATCAATTTTTATCGCGATGAAATTTTGCCTGAAGAAATTTTGCCAAAGAAATTTTTCTCTTATACACCGTGTTATCGCAAAGAGGCAGGCAGTTACCGGGCACAAGAACGAGGAATGATTCGCGGGCATCAGTTTAACAAAATTGAGATGTTTCAGTTTACAAGGCCCGAGAATTCGGATGCTGCGCTTGACGAACTAATTAACAAAGCGGAAAGGCTTGTTCAGGGGTTGGGATTGCACCACCGTGTATCGAAATTGGCCGCACAGGATGTCAGCGCGTCGATGGCCAAGACTTATGATATTGAAGTGTGGATTCCGAGCATGAATGAATATAAAGAAGTCAGTTCGGTATCAAATGCGCACGATTATCAGGCCCGACGTGGCAGCATTCGATTTAAACGCACCGAATCTGGAAAAAATGAGTTTGTCCATACGTTAAACGCTTCGGGTTTGGCAACAAGCCGGTTGATACCTGCGATTGTGGAACAGCATCAACAGGCCAATGGCAGTGTGGTAATTCCCGATGTGTTGCGACCATTTTTGGGCGGAAAATCGGTGTTAGAACCAAAAGCCTAACCACGGGTCATGAGTACTCCTATCAGGGTTTTTCAGATGGTGCTTTTTAACTCGCGACTTTTGACGGAATAGGTATGCCCGATCCTTCTCACGACCCAGCAATTCGGCGCATTGCCGCAGCTCTTGGTTATGACCCAGAAAAAACCGACGCACCCAAATTGCTGGCTAAAGGGCGCGGGGAACTGGCCGACCGCATTATTGCATTGGCCAAAAAGCACGATATTCCCATTCGCGAAGATCGGGATCTGGTGGCGGTTTTGTCGAAGCTCGATTTAAATCAGGAAATACCACCTGAATTGTATCAAACCATTGCGGAATTGCTCGTGTTTATTTATAAAGCCAATAGCCATTGGAAAGAAAAGGGATTGTAATTCTTTTTAGAATGCATTCCCTTTTTTTCTTTCAGGCATGTTGAAGGAACATACCAATTGCCGTTGTCTGCCAGGGAGTTTGCAGGTTATGCTGAGAGAGATTTTAAGCGATAGGGATTTTGATCATCTCGCCGAAAGATATCGTTTGGCATTTGGATTTGATTTGATCTGTGTAGATAACAATGGACAGTTGGTCTATGGTACATCGGCATGCCCACATATAACACAGTGTCATGCGATGTGTGCGGCATATCACAAACGCACGGTTACCGAAGCCTATCGCTGGGGAGAACCGTGCGTGAATTTTTGCCCAGCAGAACTGGCAATATGGGGCATGCCAATTATGCGCAATAGCCAGTTTTTAGGTGGACTGGTGGTAACGGGTGTTGCACTGGAACCGCAAAGCAATCTAAAAGGAATACAGACAGCTTGTCAGGAATTGCAGAAACTGGTGGAAGAGATGGATTTGACAAATAGCGCACTTTTGGAGAAACATCGGTTGGAAGCCCAACGCGCGCGCCAACAGGCCGAAGCCATACACGATTTGCACGGGCATATTTACGAAGATATTCGGGAAATTTACATTCGGGAAGAACCCGATCTGTTGGCCGCTATTAAAAAGGGCGAACGCCAAAAAGCGAGAGAAATTATCAATCGTGTTCTGGTAGGGGTTTATTTTATTGGCCGAGACCGCAAAGATTTGTTGAAGTTTTTGATTTTGGAACTGGTGGTGATGATGTCGCGTGCGGCCGTTGAAGCAGGTGCAGAACCAACGGGAATACTTGGCGCGAATTATCGCGTGCTTTCAGACTTGGCCAACATTGATGATGAAGCGGCGCTTTCACAATGGGTAACCCATATCATGGAAGGTCTCATGGGGGCAATTCAACATCACACCAGTTATCCGCATCTGGTGCTTTTGTCGCGTGCCCTTGATTTTATGCGTCACCATTTAGACAAAAAAATTAATCGGGATGAAGTAGCACGGCTGGCCGGGATGTCACCAGGGCATTTTTCGCGAATGATAAAAGAGACAACAGGCAAAACGTTCTCCGATATTTTAACGGGATATCGCGTTGATCGGGCAACAGATTTGCTGGCACATACAGATAAAAGTCTGGTTCAAATCGCCCTGGAGTGCGGTTTTATGGATCAGAGCTATTTTTCGCGGGTGTTTCGCAAGATTCACGGGCGCACACCAGGTGAGTATCGCCGCTGTTTGCAAGGGTAACATTGCTTTATTTTTGGCGTTTTCATCATTGGCGTTACCTTAACCGCTTCTTGTATACCTACCAGAAGCGGATTTTCATTTTGGCACAAAAGTGCCAAACAAAATGACAAAAGTGCAATACACAGCCCGTGCAACCGAGTTATGTTTAAGTGTGGAGGCTGTTATGACGTTAAAAGATAAAATCGCGACCCATCACTTTGTGGTTGGAGTTGAACTGGTTTCAACGCGCGGCACCATGTCAGAAAAACGGGCGATTCAAGCCAAGGATTTTTCCCGGCAGTTGACCCATCAGTCGGAAATTGATTGGGTGTCAATTACAGACAATGCCGGGGGCAATCCGATGCTGTCGCCCGAAGCGTTGGGCACGCCCATTTTATTTGGCGGGCAAGAGGTGATGATTCACTTGTCTTGCAAAGATTTCAACCGCCACGGTTTGGAAAGCCGCGCTTGGGCGCTGGCCAGCCATGGGTTTCACAACATTCTGGCATTAAGTGGCGACTATCCCGTTTCGGATATTGGAGGGATGGCCAAGCCGGTTTTTGATCTGGATTCAATTGGGCTGATCATGTTGCTGAATCGCATGAATGGCGGTTTGGAAATTCAATCGCGTAATTTCAAACGACGGCAATTATTACCCACCCAATTTTTTATGGGTGCCGTGACGACCAATTACAAACTGGATGAGCGATCCGTTGTTCCACAATATCTGAAGCTCGAAAAGAAAATTCAATACGGGGCACAGTTTATAATTAATCAGATTGGGTATGACGTGCGAAAAATGCACGAACAGATTGTGTATTTGCAACAGCATAATTTGGGGCACATTCCGTTGATTGGCAATGTATTCATACTCAATGCGCAGGTGGCACATTTATTTCACAGCCAGCGCATTCCAGGTGTGATTGTATCAGATGAATTGTTGGCTGAGTGTGAAAAACAGGCATCATCTTCTGACAAAGGCAAAAGATTTTTTCTGGAACTGGCGGCCAAACAAATGGCCATCTACCGGGGGCTGGGATATCGTGGGGTCTATCTGGGAGGCGTGCATCGGTGGGACGATATGGCGTACATATTGGCATTGGTAGATCGGTATTCAGATGGCGATTGGAAATCGTTTGTGCGCGAGTTTCGGTTTTCAAGACCAGGCGAGTTTTTCCTATATCCGGAAGATTGTCAAACGGGTTTGACCGATCCTACGCGACAACAGATAACAGGTCATCGTTTTTTGAAATTTTCAGATGCTTGTCATTACCAGTTTTCCAAATGGATACACCTCCTTGCATTTGTGCATGGCAAACGGCTGGCGCGTTTGGCCAAGTGGATTTGTCAGCGTTTTTCAAAACGTCTGCCTGCTGTTTTGCACATGGTGGAACAAATGAACAAGTCCGTTTTGTTTGACTGTAAAGATTGTGGGGACTGTTCATTGCATGAAATTGCTTTTTTGTGCCCAGAATCGCAGTGCGTCAAAAATCAGCGCAATGGGCCATGTGGGGGCAGCCGGGATTTGTTATGCGAAGTGCGTGATGTAGAATGTATCTGGTCCCGTGCGTATGCACGGCGTAAAAGGGATGGAAATGAACATGACCTGTTAAACCATGTGCCTGTTTTACAGGATCAAGCGTTGCGAGGCACGTCGAGCTGGACGAATGCCTGGCTGGGACGCGATCACTCTGCACAAAGTACGAGAGCAAACAATCATCAATGCCGTTCATAAGGAGGGTATTATGTCTATATCAAGTGGCTTGACAATCATTGGCGAGTTGATGAATCACAGTTATGCGCGTGCGCGAAAAGCCTGGGAAACACGCGATATTGCCGCATATCAGCATCTGGCCAAATTACAGACAGATTTGGGTGCGTCATATTTAACCCTCAATCTGGATGGCACACAAACGCTGAATGTGACTTTGCAAGAGATGCTCGATTTTTTGCCCGATTTAGTGCCTGCTCTACAAGAGGTAACACCCTGCCCATTCAGTTTTGACAATCCCCATGTTGCATTTCATCAGATAGCGCTCAAACATTTTGACCCGTCTAAAAGTCACGCAAGACCTATTTTGAATTCACTGGCAGTATCGCGTGACAATTTGGATGAAATGATTGAATTGGTTGCTGAATATAAAACTCATGTGATTATCATGGTGTCGGAATGTTTAACGGCCTCTGGCGGTATGGCACCCACCACAAAACCCGAAGAAGCCTATATCACGGTGCGGCATTTTGTGGAACGTTTGCGCCATAAAGCCGATGTATCCAATGATCGGATTATTGTTGATCCAGGTTTATCACCGATTACATCAGATATCAAAGGGCATATCAATTTAGGACTGGATGTTATTCGATTGGTGCGTGCCGATACCGATCTTTCTGGTGTGCACATGTCGGTGGGGCTGTCCAATCTGGCCTTCGGCACGCCCAAACATGTTCGCCATTTGCTTGAACAGGCATATCTGACACTGGCTATAGAAGCTGGGCTTGATTGGGCATTGGCCAATCTCGAGAAGAACACAAAGCCGCTGGAAAAAACCCATCCTATGGTTGAAAAGTTGCGCCATATACTGGAACAGGGGCGCGTGTTACCTGGGGAAACACAAGAGACGGCGGGATATCGCCAAATAGAACATTTGATGGAGGTGTGGGCGGCATGAACTTTCCAAATGCAAATCCGTCCTGGTTTTGTGTGGGGCAATTAATGAATGGCTGTGAGGTGACTCAACAAGCGCATATCGTTTTTACACCTGCGTCAATTTGTTATGTCGGCATCGCACCCCCGCCAAAAGATATTCTGAAACCCGGCCAAACCCAACCCGATGCCACATTGCCCGATTACACATTATTGCCTGGTTTAATTGAAGGACATTCGCATATATTTTTAGAAGGGGCTGAACTCGATTTTGAAAAGCGCAAAACTTATCAGAACCAATCACCCGGTTTGTTGCTGGATCAGGCGCGGAAACGGTTGCAAAAAATTGCGCTAATGGGCGTGATTGCAATGCGCGATGGCGGTGACAAAGATCGCGTAGGGTTGACTCTGCGCGCCGAAATAAATGGTGTGCCACCCTGTATTGCCAGCCCAGGAGCAGCCATTCATCACAAAGGGCGATATGGCAGTTTTATTGGGGGACCAGTTGAAGATTTTGCCACCCCCGAAAGTTGTGTGGCAGCGCGTGTGTCCGAAGGTGCCGATCACATTAAAATTGTTCCGACGGGTATTATCAATTTCCAAAAAGGACAGGTAACACAGCCGCCGCAGATGACAGCGGAAGAAGTGGCAGTATTCGTGACGACTGCACAACAACACGGCAAACATGTGATGGCCCATGCATCTGGTACACCCGGTATTGAAAATGCCATTGTGGGCAATGTGGACACCATTGAGCATGGTTTTTTTGTAACGCGCGATCAACTATGCCGGATGCGGGACCAAAAAATCGCTTGGGTGCCCACTTTTGTGCCGGTTCAGGTACAGGTGGATGAAGCTGAAAAAATGGGATGGGATGACAAAATAGTGGCAAACTTGCAGAAGATTCTCGATAATCATGCAACTCGATTGCGCCAGGCTGACGAAATCGGTGTAATAATTGTTGCAGGTAGCGATGCCGGTTCCTGCGGCGTGGCACACGGTTTGGGGCTGTTGTATGAACTGGAATTAATGGAGAAAGCAGGGCTTGCACCGATCAAAGTATTGCACTCAGCCACAGGAGCCAGTGCGTTGCGCTTGTCATTTGATCACAAAGTTGGCTGGCTTAAACCCGGTTATGCCCCGCACATGATTTTGACACAGCACAACCCGTTGCAGTCTGTTTCTCATTTAAAATTGGAAAAATGGGTTTTCTTCAATGGCCAATGGCATCATTCACTTCCGGTTCAAAATCCCAGCGGACTTTGAATTTTGGCCCATTGGATATCAAATTAAAAAGCCCGTCGGATTGTTTCGACGGGCTTTTTTAATAGCAACACCAAAAAAAATTGGCGCGATAATATCATTCCAACGATTTTTTGTTTTCACCATCATTCTCGCCCGAATCTAATTGGTGTATGCCATTGTTGCTCATCATGGTTTCCGGCAAGTTATCTGACCCATTGGCACTCCCGGTCATTTCATTTTCTCTGCCTTCTTCATCATCCTGTTTAACAATTCGAGCCACATCAATCACATGATCGCCTTCATCCAAATTAATCAATCGCACACCTTGAGTGTTGCGGCCAATCACGCTAACATCGCGAATCGACTGCCGGATCAATATGCCATTTTGAGAAATAACCATCACATCGTCATCATCGGTCACCGTCATCACCGATACCACTGGGCCATTGCGATCTGTTGTTTTGATATTGATCACACCCTTGCCACCCCGGTTGGTCAACCGATAATCTAAAACCGGTGTGCGCTTGCCATACCCATTGGCGCACACAGTCAACAACACTTCGTCCGGATTAACCACCACCATCCCCACTACATGATCGCCCTCTTCTAACAAAACTCCCCGAACACCCTGGGATGCCCGTCCCATCGGTCGAGTAGTACTTTCATTAAATCGCACCGCCTGACCGTTTTGAGTTGCAATAATAATTTCATTGTC
>CAXNEV010000022.1:0-16336 GCA_964200925.1 Candidatus Latescibacterota bacterium
CGCAAATATCCCAGTTTTGGCAATCTGGTGCCGCGTGATGTGGCATCGCGCAATGCCAAAGATGTGTGTGATGAAGGCCGGGGTGTGGGGGCAACGGGCTTGTCGGTCTATCTCGATTTTGCCGATGCGATCAAACGGCTGGGAAGCCCTGTGATTGAAGAACGCTACAGCAACTTATTTGAAATGTATGATCGCATTACAGGTGAAAATCCCTATGAAATGCCGATGCGCATTTACCCGGCGGTGCACTATACAATGGGCGGTTTGTGGGTGGATTATCATTTGATGAGTTCGGTGCCCGGTTTGTTTGTGCTGGGAGAGGCGAATTTTTCAGATCACGGAGCCAATCGATTGGGGGCCAGTGCATTAATGCAGGGGTTATGCGATGGGTATTTTGTGGCCCCTTATACGGTGGGCGATTATCTGGCCAACAACAAACTGGAAGCTGTGACAACCGAACATGCGGCATTTGCAGATGTTGAAAAATCGGTTCGGGAGAACATTGAAAAGTTGCTGTCTGTACAGGGCAACAAAACGCCGATGGAATACCACCGCGAATTGGGCAAGATTATGTGGAATAAGGTGGGCATGGCGCGCAATGATGCGGGGTTAAAAGAAACCCTGGACATGATTCCGAAGTTGCGCGAAGAATTCTGGCAAAATGTGAAGGTGCCGGGATCGGGTTCCCATTTTAATAAAAATTTGGAAATTGCCGGTCGTGTGGCCGACTTTTTCGACCTGGGTGAATTGATGGCGCGAGATGCGCTGAACCGGTCGGAATCATGCGGCGGGCATTTTCGGGAAGAAAGCCAGACGCCCGAAGGTGAGGCGCTGCGCAATGATGATTTATTTGCTTATGTTTCTGCATGGGAATACAAAGGTGCCAATCATGAACCCGCGTTGCACAAAGAATCACTTTCGTTTGAAAATGTAAAACTTACCCAGCGCAGTTATAAATAAAAACGTTGGAACGTTCTTAAGGAAGAACTACCTATGGCCGAGACGATGACGTTAAATTTGCTGGTGTGGCGGCAGGCCGGGGCCAATCAGTCCGGTAAACTGGTGCCTTATAAGGCCGAGCAGGTGTCACCAGACATGTCGTTTCTGGAAATGCTGGATGTGGTGAATCAGGATCTGATCAAACGCGGCGAAGATCCCATTGAGTTTGACAGCGATTGTCGAGAAGGCATTTGCGGCATGTGCAGTTTGGTGATTAATGGCGTGCCGCACGGTTCACAAAAAAGCACTGCAACCTGTCAGTTGCATATGCGGCATTTTAAAAATGGGCAGACGGTGACGATTGAACCCTGGAAGGCGAAATCGTTTCCAGTGATCAAAGACCTGGTGGTGGATCGCAGTGCGTTTGATCGCATTATTGCTGCAGGCGGGTATATTTCGGTGAGCACAGGTGGTGCACCCGATGCCAATGCGTTGCCCATATCCAAAGAGAATGCCGACAAGGCCATGGATGCGGCGGCGTGTATTGGGTGTGGGGCATGTGTGGCGGCCTGCCCCAATGCGTCGGCTTCGCTGTTTACAGCGGCCAAAATTGCCCAGTTTGCCAAATTGCCACAAGGCCAGCCAGAGCGCGACATGCGCGTGCTTCGAATGGTTGAGCAGATGGACAAAGAAGGTTTTGGCGCATGTTCCAATCATGGGGAGTGCGAGGCGGTTTGCCCCAAAAATATTTCGATTGAGACAATTGCGCTGATGAAGCGGGATTATATCAAGGCGGTTTTGAGACGGGGTTAAAATCTCGTTGAACGTTGGAACGTTAAAATCTTGAAAACCGTGCGCTACAATTCTGGCGGGGTGGGGTAGGGAACGTGCAACGTTTAAACGTGTTAACGTTCCAACGCGCTTTTATAAGGATGGTGCGCGATGCAGGCACTTGCGTTCTGGAAGGCCGTGACAATGGATCATGTCAATTTCTTAGAACGACTGGTATCACTGCTGAATGAGCACCATATCCAGTATTGTGTGATTGGTGGTCAGGCGGTTAATGCCTATGCCGATCCGGTGGTGAGCCTCGATCTGGATCTGGCGGTGGTGGTTGCGCAATTGCCACAAGTGAGAACATTGCTTGAAATGCAGTTTGTGGTGAAGGAATTTCCGCATAGTCTCAATGTGTATGTGGAAGGGTCTGATTTGCGGGTGCAGATTCAAACAGATCCGCGTTATGCCATGTTTCCTGAACAGGCTGTTAGGCGTGATATTTTGGGATTGGAACTGCCGGTTGCCCAGCTTGAAGATGTTTTGAAGGGCAAGATTTGGGCTGCTTCAGATTCGGAACGACGGGGCAGCAAACGCCAGAAAGATCTGGCTGATATTGCGCGGTTGATTGAAAATTATCCGGAATTGCGGGCACAGGTGCCGCAGGAAATTCTCGTGAAGCTGTTGTAGGTTAATTTGAGAAGTTTTGAAGTAAATTGCGCCGTGGATTCCTTACACGGCGTTTTTTATTTTTTGTTGCGCCTGTCCCAGCAAGAGCCCAAGTGTTATCCAGAATATGAGCCCATTGAGCGGCAGGTGGAGCGGGTAGCTGATTTGACTATCAAATAACATGGCACAAACAAGACCCAATAGCCCCCACCTGTGGGGAGGGTAAGAATTGTTTCGGAGAAACCGGACGATCTGGATGAGTATGCTGGCGAGCAATCCCAGGAAACCCAACAGACCCGGCAACCCGGTTTCAGCGGCGATGTGAAGCCCTTCATTGTGGGCAAAGGCGACGGTTTCATATTTGGAAGAATTGGGTTCTGTTTGTTGGTGGTGAGTTGAAAAGGCGGTTTTGAATTGTCCCAGGCCGTAACCGAGGACAGGGCGTTTTTGTATCAGGTGCAGGGTATTATGCCAGATCCAGCGCCGATGGGATAAGGCATATTCAGAATATCCGGGCTGGTCAGTTTCTACGGGTTTTAAAATATGACGCGAACTGAGCAGGCGTTCACCAATGGCGACATCTTCATGGCCGGTTTGTTTGATAATGACCTGGTTTGAAAAGCTCAATGTGATGACGGTGTAAATGATGGATAAAAAAAGGCTGCGTTTTAAAATTGGAATTTTGGGTTGGGTTTGCCAGGTTGAGCCGAAAATGGTTAAACTGATGCCAAACAGCGCTGCCCACCATGCGCCACGACTGCCACTGACCAGAATGCCCAAATACAGGAGGGCGTTACAAACCATGAGATACAGGAGGTGTTTATTTGTTTTACAACTCAAAAAAAGGCCGATACCAATTGGCAAGATACATGCGAGAAAATTGCCGAAATAGTTGGGATTCTCAAAGGTGGAGATGATGCGCCCGGCTTTTTGGAAGATGATTTCGGCAGGCAGAAAATCAAAATCAAAAAATTGAATGAGACCATAAAGGGCCAGAAGGTTGGCGCAGAAGATAAAAATGCGGGAGATAGTCTGGAGAGATTGAAGCCGGTTTGATAGGACAATACCCATGATTAAAAAAAGGAAGGGTGTGACCAAAAAAAAACCGCGTGGCCGTCCCAATGGGAGAGGAATAGCAGTGAAAACAGGTTCCAGGTGATGTAAAAAACAGCGCTTAATTTGATGCTATTGGGAAGAGTTTTAAAGATTTGTCGATTTTGTAAAACAGGAACGGCCCAAATAACGGCAAGCAGGATGATGAGGGGGACAAAAAGTGTGGATCGATCAAAAATGGCGGGATGAGCAAAACACAACAAACCGATGGTTATGTATAGAAACCACTCTGGCAGATGGATGAGGTGGTTTTTCATGGACAAACCTTATGGCCGATAGATTGTGTTGCTTGTCTGGATTTCGAGATAGGTTTTCCGATTAAAGGGCTTTCAGTTTTTTTAAAATATCGACCACGCTGGGCAAAGGGTCTTGCCAAAGATAGTTGACATGCAAGTAGAAACCTGGCAGAATGGTGGAATGAAAGATGCCCTCGTTAATTTCTGATAAGTGGTAGCGTCCATTCTCAAGGTTGTAGAACTCGGCTCGTTCGCGAATGGGATCAATGAGCCAGTATTCGGGAATGCCCGCCTGTTCATATTCGGCAAATTTGTCGCCCCGATCACGCCCAATGCTTTCTGGTGAAATGATTTCAACAACAAGATCGGCGGGGCCGTCCAGATAGGTTTCTTTGAGGCGGTTGCGGTTTTTTGCAAGGACAAACAGCAGATCGGGCTCCCGGACAGCAGGGATTTGATCAAGGTGCATGGAGAAAGGGGCTGTGAGCAATACGCCTGAATGGAGATTTTCAGAAAAAATGCCGATCAGATGCGTTAAAAACCTGGATAGTTCCTGATGTTTTCGCGACACGGGAGACATATAAATGACCTTTCCATTGATCCACTCGGCGTGAATGTCTTCTTCTTGCCAGTTGAGAAATTGTTCGAGGGACATGGAGGATTCGGGCAATTCTTTTGAATGTGCAGTCTGAACAGCAGCCAAAATAATCACCTCCGGAATACAATGATTCATGGTCAACGGCCCAAAACGATAAACCCATAAAACAGTCAGAAAAGTTCCTGTTTATTGTTCGTTGTAAAATGTAGCCCTAATTTGCCCAATTTGCAAGGGTCGGGGATTGTCAGGCCAAATTTAAGTCTTCATAAATGACCGAATGCAGTGTTTCGGATAAGTTGGGCATAAGTGAGGAGCAAATTTAAAGGGCTGTGCTTTTGCACAGCCCTTTTAGGAGTTGATCATGTGACGTTAATTTTCGATGAGACTGATTAAAGAAATTTCTGCACTAACAGTAGCCGGTGAAGAAGATTGCACATTGTTAAAAATGAGGTAGTACACACCTGTTTCTGTAATGTCCAGCCTGCCGATGGATACACTTGAGGTTGCGCCATATAACACGTTATAAGGTCGGCGTTCTTGCCAGGCCTGATAGTTGGATTCGTTCATCACGGCAAAACTCATGGTGCCAGATTCAATTGAAACCGTACCGCTCAAATAGGCATTGCGTTCGGTATTGACATCGATAGAAAATGAAAATGGCCGAAAAGCCCCAGCACTGATGGTGAATCTTTCTTTGACAATGGGTCGTCCTGAATCTGTGGGATTGTCATCACCACAGCCAAAGGCGAACATAGTAAGGTACAAAATAGTAAGCAGTTGTTTCATGAGCATCTCCCTGCATGAGATACGCCCGGATTTGGGAAGGGCGTTGTCAATGGTTTTCTGCTGCAGAAAATTGTGGCACAGCAGATTGGCATTTTCATAAACGCCCTGATCGATTTGAGGTTCCAAATCAATCAGGGCTGAAAAATGAATGACCTTTGCCCGATGCGTTATAAAACACATGCTCAGGGATTATTGACGGCTTTGATTAATGCTTTGATATATCCGGCTGTAAAAGCCCGCTGACGGTGTCCCCACGGAGAATCCTGTTCTGATTTGGCCACATGGTCGGGGCAAAAGATGCCGTGGTAGCCCACTTCTTTATAGACTTTCATGGCCTGCCACATATCGACATCGCCTTCATCGATATAGACTTCATCAAAATTGAGAAAACTACCGCGAATGTTGCGGAAGTGAACCATAAAGATTTTTTTGCGCTGGCCGAAATAACGGATCACGTCGAGAATTTCTTTGCCGGGATCTTTGAGCATTTCCGCACATGTGCCCTGGCAAAAATTCAGACCGTGATAGGGACTGTCGATGATGTCGATAAATTTTTTGACACCCTCAACCGTGCCCAAGACGCGGTTGATGCCGCGATAACCCGTGTCGTGGGGCATGGCGGGATCGTGTTGGTGGCAGGCCATTTTGACTTTGCTGGATTCGGCCACGGGAATGGTGCGTTCGAGGAAGTAGGTGATGCGCTCCCACATCATGTCGGCGGTGACTTGTCCGGCTGGGGTGAGTTTTTCATTTTCCTCTTTGAGACGACTGTAGTCAAATGAGCGATAAATGGCACCACCGCGGCCCTGCGTGCGGTGTGAGGTCACCACCCCAAGAAGGGTTAAATTGTATTTCAGGCACGGAATACCCGCTTCTCCAGCGATGCGGATACACTCGCAAATGTCGTCTATTTCTTTGTCGCGTTCGGGTGTGCCAAGCATAATATTGGGGTTTTCGGCGCGTTCGATATAATGAGAACTGAGCGGCAGGGCAAGCACATCGATTTTGATTCCGTGTGATTCGGCGCGTTCGCGCATATTCACCAGGTCTTCTTTTTTCCAGACTTTGCGACCATTGGACAACAGCTCTCCCAAGTTGCCAGCCACGATATTTTCCACGCCTACCTGTCGGGCAAATTTAAAATTGTCGTCCGACAGTTCTCCCATCTGAAATCCAGGATACATAGATGCCTCCAATATGAGTTGGTCTTGTGTTTGGATCGGCTCAAGATACAATCCCTTTGGTTTGCTGGCAAGTTTCTTGGTTGGTGCAACCTGTGGCAATGGGTTGCTTTATTGTGTAGTTTTGTTTTTTTTGATGGCAGATGTGTGGTATCAATTTTTTTAGCGTTCAGAATTCGGGTGTGAAACAAAACCATGAAAGCCTTCAAGAGGGTGTACACAGAATGATGTTTCGGCAGATTCGACAGCAATGGTTTCACAAAGAAGACCTGATGGGGTGGTTGCCGCCGGTGCTGGTGGGGTTGGGCTTGCGGTTCTGGCATATCGGATTTGGGTTGCCCAACCTGTTTCGACCCGATGAGGATATGGTGGTGCTGCCAGCGCTGGGCATGATTGGGGGAAATCTGGATCCGCATGATTACACGTATCCCACTTTGTATAAATACATTCTGGTTTTGATTTTCAGGGTGTTGATGGCCTTGGGAATTGGCGTGCCCGAGGCACAAACGGCATGGCACTATGCGGCTTATGGTTTTTTTGTGGATGCGTCATTTTTTGTTTTAACAGCGCGTGTGGTAACCGCTTTGCTGGGGGTTGTAACCATTGTTGCGGTATATCGCATTGGATGTGACGGATATAATCGATTTGTCGGCACGGCAGCGGCCTGGGTGTTGGCGGTGAGTGTGTTGCATGTGCGCGATTCGCATTTTGGCGTGACCGATGTGTCCTCGGTGGCTTTTTTGACATTGGGATTGTTGTTTTGTTTGCGCATTGTTTTGCACGGCAATTTGCGAGATTATGTGTGGGCCGGTGTGCTGGTTGGCATGGCCACATCGACAAAATATGGATCGGTATTGGGACTGGTGCCACTGGGCGTGGCCCATCTGGTGCGCAAACCAAATGACATGTCCTATTTTTTATGGTTGAAAGATCGACGGATGTGGTTGGCGGTGGGGATGTGCATGCTGGTATTTGTTGTTACATCGCCATATGTTGTGTTAAATGTGGATGGGTTTGTGCGCGATTTTGGGTTTCAAATGCGGCATGTGTATCAATATGGACACGGTGACGATTTGGGCAGGGGTTGGATTTATCACCCAACAGTAACGCTGCGTTATGGCCTGGGGGTGATAGCTGTTTTATTGGCCTGTGTTGGCCTTGTGATTGTGTGCCTGCGCCGTCGCCGTGCCGATTGGGTGTTATTGGGTTTGTTTGTGGCTTTTTATGCCATTACGGGGCAGGGGCGCACGGTTTTTTTTCGATATGTTTTGCCGTTGTTACCGCTGTGTGCGCTATTTGTGGGAATTGCACTTCATGCGCTGCGTGAATGGTCTGTGGTGCCGAGGAAATTTGCCGGGGTTGTTGGATTGGGTTTGCTGGGGATGGCCTTGGTCGAACCGCTGTGGGCTTCGATAAAAGTTGACCGATTGCTTGGACAGGAAGATACGCGAGTACAAGCCCGGGCATGGGTCGAACAGAATATTCCTGATGGACTGTTAATTGCCAATGTGGGTGGATTATATGGCGATGTGCCCCTTTACAATCGGCGTGCTGTGGGCTGGTGGTTGGCGCGGTTTTACTGAGCGTTTGATGCGGTGCCAGCATCTGATCTGGTTGCATTTTTGTCGCGGTTTGAATCGTCTGGATCGCCCGTTTATGTTTACCATTATCATACGGGCATGACAGATTTGGGAGAACACATTCAAGGGCGTCTGGATCTTTTTGACAACAAAGATATCGCTGTGGTGATCACACACGAACATCCCTTGTCTTATTCGCATGTCAATTCCGGTTTTATGGCTGAACTTGAGCGTCGTGCCGTGCTCTGGCAGGCGTTTTTGCCGGAATCTCTGGACGATCTTTCTCTTGCGGTTTTTGATCGGCAAGATGCGTTTTATTATCCGGTGGGTCGGTTTGGAAATTTGGTGCGTGGCGGGCCTGTTGTGAAGATTTGGCGCGTGAAAGATCGCGACGGTTTGAGGTTGGACCATGCAGGCAGTCCGCGTTTGATGATTCGGGATACATTTTTGGGTTTGGGAAACAGCAGCGTGGCGCAAAGGCTTTACGGCGAAGCTCTGGCATATTACCAACGGGCTTTGGAAATTGATCCCGATTTTGCCGATGTGCACCTGATGATGGGGGCTGTGTATATTCATCGGGATCGTTTTGAGGAGGCCGCGCAACAAATTCGCCAGGCATTAACCCTGGGAATGGACATTGGGCAGCTCGAACGCGCGGTATTTCTGGAACGGGTTTTTGAAGGACAGATCTATGTTAAAATGGGGATCGCCTGTGCGATGGCCGGATATTATGCGGAAGCGGCTTTGGTATATGAACGGGCAATTTTGATGGGGGTTGAATCGGTGGATGTGTACAACAACCTCGGCGTGATTTACAATGCCTTACAACGGTATTCGGATGCGGTTCGATCTTTTCAACAGGCTTTGTATTTAAATCCAAATGATGTGGATGCGCAGTACAATCTCAACAGGGTCAAACAAAAGATGTAAAAGCGTTAGAACGTTGAACGTTAAAATCTTGAAAACCAACAACAGCGATTTTTGCGGGGGGAACGTGCTAACGTTCAACGCGTTTTTTATGTGAGTGCGTTCTGGAAAAATTCGATGATTTCGCCGTCGGGGCCTTTGCAAAAGCCAATGCGGACAGGTGTGTGATGGGGTTCGCTGGGAATATTAACGTCTTTGGGTTCTACCGTGATCTGAGCGCCTGCGGCCCGTGCGCGTTCAATGGCGGCATTGCAATTGTCGGTGCGCAGGGCAAAGTGAATGATGGCCCCTTCGGGTTTGGGTTCGTTTTTCCCATTGGCAAAAATTTCAAGGTAATTGCCATCGCCGGCATCGAGCATAATGGCCCTTTTGGGGCCTTCACCCCAGGTGATCTTTTTGGTAAAGCCTAACGCTTCGGTGTAAAAACGAACAGATGCGTCAAAGTCGTAGGCGCGAATGGCCACATGGTGAAAACCACCCCCACCGATCGTTGTGTTTTTGCCCATAAATTCTCCTATTTGTTTGGTTCGAGATTTTGGAGCAAGATACAATGAGTTGAACGAAGGCGCAAGCAAACCGTTTTGAGCTCTGGACGTCTGTGCGTTTTTGTGTATTTTTGAAGTTGAGGGAAACGATGAGATACAAAGGATATATTGGCATTGCTCAATTTGATGAAGAGATTGATACGTTTCATGGGCATGTGATCAATACCAAAGATGTTATCACATTTTACGGATCGTCTGTTTCGGAATTGAGGTGTGAAATGCAGAAATCCGTTGATGAATATCTTGTCTTTTGTCAGGAGCAAGGCAAAGTGCCAGAATTTCCAATGGGGTCAAGTTAGAGGTTGGCTGAATATGGATAAACCAGTTGTAGTTTACGATGGCGAATGCCGGTTTTGCGTGTGGAGCGTGAACCGCGTTAAAAAGCTGGATCGGCAAAGTCAGTTTGATTATTTGCCGCGCCAAACGCCCGGTATAGAGGTGCAATTTCCCCGGTTGGCCGATTCGGATTTTAATACGGGTATGCGCTTGATTGTGGGGTTGGATGAGATTTATGTGGGGGCCGATGCGGTGTATCAGATTTATCGCCGGTTGCCACCCTTTCATCTATTTGCGTGGCTCTATCGCGTGCCGCTTTTGCACTGGATTTTTCGGGCGGGATATGCATTGATTGCGCGGTATCGGCATTTGTCGGGAAAGGTGGTTTGTGATACGGGGGTGTGCGAAGTGTCGTTTGGAGAACGGCAGATTAAAGGGGATGCAGATCGAAAAACGGCTTGACGGATGGTTTGGAATGCGCTATTTTGTTAAAAGCTCGTTAACACATGCCCTCCCATTCTTTAATGGTTCACCGTTTTTGTTAAGGATTTATTTTGATATGACACGGTGTGGACACAATGAAAATTTAAAGACACTTTGCCCTATGGGCGAGGTGTTTGTGGTTGTGTCTGGCAATCGCGTTGCGGGTTGGTGGTGGCATCAGGACATGTATGAGGGCCAACCGTAACGGATGTTGATCGCAGTTTTTGATTTTTATGATGATCCGCCGTCGGTTGCCCGATGGCGGTTTTTTTGTGGAATCGCGGTTTGTTCAAGATTGCGTTTTAGACATGAAATGACATAAAGGAGCGCAAAATGGAAGAGAAGATTGGTGTGGATCAATTTAAAAAACGATTGGTGGATTTGTTTGTGCGCAGTAAGCAAGAGATGTTGCCAAAGAAAAATGAAGATCGGCAGATTGTTTTGAAGACCGTTGCGATGCGTATTGAACGGGATCGAGATTATACCGAGCAGGAAATTAATGCGGAGATTCAGGAGTGGTTGATGACGGTGGGGCGCGGTATGCGGGCAGATGTGCCGGCGATTCGGCGGGAATTGGTGGATGGCAAATATGTGATGCGCGATAAGGCTGGGACGTGTTATCAGGTTTGGGTCGATGGGCCGGGCAATTCGTTGTTTGATTCAGCGGTGGATGTGGTGGATGTGCCTGCTGTGATTGAAGAAGGACGTGTTGAGTTGGAAGCGCGCAAACAGGCCTTTTTGAAGCAGAAAGAACAGGCTAAAAAATAAGGTGACAGTGTGATGGCTTTACAGATTGTGAACACAATGAATTTGACGCAAGGATCGTGGCGCTGGTGGTGGCCAAGTGCAAGGGGAAAGGTGTGTCCACAACCGGATATAAGGCGATCTTTGATGTGGTTTGAGCCGCGCGCTACCGGAAGGTGGCGCGCGGTTTTTGTTTGAGATGAATTTTTGACTGTCATTTCCGAATGCCTTTATCGGAAATCCAGTTTTTGCAGGATAGGTTCCCGATAAAACCATTCGGGAACGACAATTAAAGAGTCAATCAACTTATTTGAAAATCCACTGAATTAATATTTTGAAAGGGATTGACATGAAACGCATGATTGTTTTAACGGGAGATCGCCCTACGGGGCGAATGCATTTGGGGCATTATGTGGGATCGCTAAAAAACCGGTTTGCCATGCAGGATGAGTATCAGTGTTTTTTTATGATAGCCGATTATCAGGCATTGACGACGCATCAGGATCGGACGAGTGAATTGGAGCACTATGTTTATGAGATGGTGCTGGATTATCTATCGGCTGGATTTGACCCGGAAAAGAGCGTGTGTTTTTTGCAGTCGCAGGTGCCGCAGTTGGCGGAGTTGACCATGATTTTGAGCAATCTGGTGTCTTTGCCACGATTGTTGCGCAACCCGACCATAAAAGAAGAGATGGGCAAGATGGGTTTGGAAGAGCGGGCAACTTATGGATTTGTAGGTTATCCGGTGTCGCAGGCGGCCGACATTTTGCTGTTTCGGCCCCAATATGTGCCAGTTGGGCCCGACCAGCGGCCCCACATTGAACTGACACAGGAAGTGGCCATGCGGTTTAACCGAATATATGGCGAGGTGTTTCCAATCCCAGAAGGCATTTACGGCCATCAGTTGGGAGGAACGGATGGCAGGAGCAAGATGGGGAAAAGTTATGGCAATGCCATTGATCTGGTGGATTCGGACAAGGCGGTTCGAGAGAAAGTGCAGAAAATGGTGACCGATCCGGGGCGAGTGACAGCGGCTGATCCGGGAAAACCGGAGGTGTGTTCGGTATTTCACTATCGGGAGACGTTTCAGGCGAATATGGCAGAGGAAGTGGCACAAAACTGTCGGCGCGGCAAGATGGGGTGTTTGGCTTGCAAGGGAGAACTGGCTGATTTTTTGAATGGATTTATACAACCGTTTAGAGAACGTCGGGTTATGTTTGAACAGCAGCCCGACCTGGTGCGTGGCATTTTAAATTTGGGGTGTTCAAAGGCGCGGATAGAAGGGCAGCGCACATTGGAACAGGTGAAAGATGCGATGGGATTGCAATATAAAAAATTGGTGGGGTAAAATCAGTGCGGAGTTCAGAGTTCAAGGAATACAAAGTAATAGACACGCACTTTGCACTAAGGGGTGAGGATACACGGAATTATTTTTCAATTCCGAGTTTGTTGAAAACAGTCTCCCATCTTTCGGGATGGCTTTCGTGGGTGTTGAGCGGGCGAAACCCGGCTACAATATAGGATTTTACAGCGGGTAACCGCCAGTCATCGGTGAGCAGATGGGCTTTTTGATACCCCAGTTCTTTGAGGCGGTTGAGCACCAGGGCATTGAGCAGATGCCCGAGGCCCTTGCCCCGGTGTTCGGACAGTGCCGCGACCATGTGAATGAGGCCTGTTTCAGATCCTGTTTTGTCACTGCTCCAGGCGCAGACACTGGCGACTGGATGATCGTTGTGGAGGACAAAAAAGAGGTTGTCGGGGTGAAAGTGGGGATCGTTGATAAGTTTTTCCTGGCATTTCTCAACGGTCCAATTTTTGCCGACATTGTTTTCCATAATATGGCACCAGGCCGATTCATCACCCGGGCGATAGGTGCGCACCTGATAACCTTCGGGAATGTGAATGTCGGGCAGATCATTGAGGTGATCGCGAATCATTTCGAGTTGGGGAAGAGGTGCAGATGGCTGTTTTTGAGGTTTTGCAAACAGGGACTTGAGCCAGCGAAACATAGATTCCTCTTTTTTGGCGATGGACTGACAGAAAATAAAGGCATGCCCAATATAGTATGAATTTTTTTGTATTTGTGAGGTCTATGATATTGTGGACTCTATCTTAAGTCAAGTGCTTATAAGCGACAAGCTGTGATATAAGTTTTTGTGATCAGAGTTTTTCTTGACATTTAAAAGGGGTTGTGATATAATTATCCCAGTTATAAAACAGGCGGTTTGCCTTATAATTGTCTGGTGTCGAAATATCCTGTTAGACACTTTTTTCGTCGAACGTGTTTTTAAAATGCACGTTGGATTTAAAATCGGCTGACAATGCGTCCGCTTTTCATACACGCGGTGTTTTATATGCCTGAATTGATGCAACTGCCCTGCTCATGTCGCTGCTTTATTTGTGGCGCACTGGCGGGTGTGGTTGCTTTTTTTATGGCATAGTGGGTGTTTTGAAAGTAAAATCCTCCGGTTGAACCAATGGTTTTGAAATTCTGCCGGGTTTTGATAGAATGAAGGTGAAGAGGGCAGTATGGGACTGACGCGAATCAAA
Organism: Candidatus Latescibacterota bacterium; assembly: GCA_964200925.1. Taxonomy (GTDB): domain Bacteria; phylum Latescibacterota; class UBA2968; order UBA2968; family UBA2968; genus CAXNEV01. The sequence goes on from CAXNEV010000022.1 coordinate 13,402, forward strand.
AAAGGGTTGAATTTGCCCATCAGCGGTGCGCCCGACCAATCGGCAATACACAGCGGGAAAGCCGTTTCAACTGTGGCGCTGATTGGAGACGATTATGTGGGTATGCGGCCCACAATGGCTGTTCAGGTGGGTGACAAGGTTAAGCTGGGCAGTGTTTTGTTTGTCGATAAAAAGATGGAAGCGGTAAAATATACTTCTCCGGGTGCCGGTGAGGTTGTTGCGATCAACCGGGGAGCCAAGCGCGTTTTTCAGTCGGTTGTCATTCGTCTGGAAGGCAGCGATGAGGTGGTGTTTCAAACGCATTCGGATGAGGCAGTACAAAAACTCAGTCGAGATGCGACCATTGCACAGCTTGCCGAATCGGGGCAATGGCCGGCATTGCGCACACGCCCGTTTGGCAAAGTGGCCGATCCTGCAACACAGCCACACGCCATTTTTGTCAATGCTATGGATACCAATCCACTGGCACCGGATATGGCTAAGGTGCTGGCCGGGCAGGAACAAAATTTCATTCGAGGGTTAAAAATCGCCTCCAAATTGACCGATGGGGCGGTTTTTGTTTGTAAAGCCCCCGAATTGGCTTTGCCCGATTTTCGCATGGAGCGCGTACAGGTCGAAACGTTTTCCGGGCCACATCCGGCAGGTCTGGTGGGTACGCACATTCATTTTCTCGATCCGGTGCATCGCAAAAAAATGGTATGGCATCTCTGTTTGCAAGATGTGATCGCCTGGGGGCATTTGTTTGCAACAGGCCATATTATGGCCGAACGCATTGTGGCCCTTTCGGGGCCAACGGTGAAACATCCGCAATTGATCAAAACGCGGCTTGGGGCTTCACTGGTTGACCTTACCGCAGACGCATTGGAAAATGTGGAGAATCGCATCATCAGTGGTTCGGTATTGAGCGGGCGAAAAATCGAAGGCCCCACAGCCTATTTGGGGCGTTACCACCAGCAGATTACGGCGTTAGAAGAAGGCAACAAGCGCGAATTTTTGGGATGGTTAACACCGGGCTTCAATTTTTATACCATTAAAAATCTCGCGTTGTCAAAATTGTTGCCCGGATCTAAATTGAAATTGACCACCTCCTCCAATGGCAACCATCGACCGCTGGTGCCCCATGGCAATTATGAAGAAGTGATGCCGCTGGATATTTTACCCACATTTTTGATTCGGGCACTGGTGACGCAGGATGTTGAAGAAGCAGAAAAGCTCGGCATTCTTGAATTGGACGAAGAAGATCTGGCGCTGTGCACGTTTTCCTGTTCGTCAAAAATGGATTTTGGTTCTATTCTGCGCGAAAACCTCACCACGATTGAAAAGGAAGGATAGTGAAGCCGCTACGCGATTTTTTAGATAAGCAGGGTGAGCGTTTCAAAAAAGGTGGCAAACTCGAAAAGCTCTATCCGCTTTATGAAGCAGGTGACACGTTTTTATATACACCCGGTGAAGTCACACATGGCGATGCACATGTGCGCGATGGGATGGATTTGAAGCGCATGATGATTATGGTGGTGGTTGCGTTGCAGCCATGCATCTTGATGGCGCTTTACAATACCGGATTACAAGCCAGCTTGGCCTATCAAAAAATAGGCACAATTACAGCCAGCAACTGGCAGGTGTGGTTGGCGCAATGGCTGGGCATTTCATTTCAGCCAACAGATGTTATCAGCTGTATGGTGCTGGGTGCGCTGTATTTTGTGCCGGTGCATCTGGTGACTGTGGCTGCTGGCGGGTTGTGTGAAGCCCTTTTTGCCTCTATTCGAAAGCACGAAATCAGCGAAGGATTTCTGGTGACCAGTACGCTGTTTCCGCTGATCTTGCCGCCGCTGATTCCGCTGTGGCAGGTGGCGCTTGGCATCATTTTTGGCGTGGTCATTGGCAAAGAAATTTTTGGCGGGGTTGGCATGAATTTTTTAAACCCCGCACTCACCGGGCGTGCATTTCTCTATTTTGCCTATCCTGCACAAATTTCGGGTGATGCGGTTTGGGTGGCAGTTGACGGATATAGCCAGGCCACGCTGTTGTCGGCTTATGCCAGCCACGATATCCATTTGCCTTATACGTGGTGGGATTCCTTCTGGGGGTTTATTCCTGGCTCAATGGGTGAAACTTCGACGCTGGCCTGTTTGATTGGGGCGGTTGTTCTGGTGTTTACCAAAGTGGGGTCGTTGCGCATCATGGCCGGGGTTACGTTGGGGATGGTGGCACTTGCCATGCTGTTTAATGCCATTGGCAGTACAAGCAATCCCATGTTTCAGGTGACGCCGGCCTGGCATTTTGTGCTGGGTGGATTTGCTTTTGGCACCGTATTTATGGCCACCGATCCGGTGAGTGCGGCCATGACATCGGGAGGCAAGTGGGTGTATGGGTTTTTAATTGGGGCGATGACGGTGTTAATCCGCGTGACCAATCCGGCCTATCCTGAAGGCATTATGCTGGCCATTTTGTTCGGCAATATGTTTGCACCCATCATCGACCGCGTGTTTGTCAATCGAAACATTAAGAGGAGATTGGCCCGACATGCCAAATGACAGCGTTAAAAAAACGATTACTGTCACGCTTGTATTGTGTTTGATTTGCTCGATTTTTGTATCGGTTGCAGCTGTGGGCTTAAGTTCCGTACAAAAAGAAAACAAGCGGCTTGACAAAGTGAAGAACATCCTGATTGCCGGTGGATTGTATGGTGAAACAACGGATGTTCCGAAAGTGTATAAAGAAAAAATCGTGCCGTTGATGGTTGAGCTTTCAACGGGTCGCATTCTGGGCGAAAACGAATATCCCAAAGAACTGAATGTGCAAACGTTTGACCTGAAAAAAACGGCATTTGACCCTCAATTGGGCGTGCGCATTCAGGCAGAAGAAGACATTGCCAAAATTCGATCTAAACCCAAATACATGGTGGTTTACAAAGTGGTGGATGGCAGCGGCAATC